>CACZFH010000014.1 GCA_902780395.1 uncultured Erysipelotrichaceae bacterium | reverse complement strand
ACGAATCATTTGCCAACAGTGATCTGCAAAAATTACATTATTTTTATCGTGTATTGCTGTCCCTTCAGTACTATTCTTAGCGTACCAATGATATATTTTTTCAGTTGATAATGAAGCGTTCATGGAATCTTGATGGGATTCTGTGTATTCTTTGGCTAAACCATTCTTTTTAGCTTCTTTATAA
This sequence comes from uncultured Erysipelotrichaceae bacterium, assembly GCA_902780395.1. Lineage (GTDB taxonomy): Bacteria > Bacillota_I > Bacilli_A > RF39 > UBA660 > UBA3789. The sequence goes on along the minus strand of CACZFH010000014.1, from coordinate 69,020 downwards.
AGAACATTATATAGAGTTGGTTCTAAGTATTCTTTTACTTTAGTACTTCCATCTATGGTTAATTCTGTTGATAAAAGAGAATATCCTATTCCTAGAAACAGAAAAACTACTAAAATACTATTTAGTAGGAATACTTTTCTTGTATGTAGTTTTTTTCTTCTCTTTTTGAACTTCCTCATTTTTTACCTTCTATGGTTATTATATCATGTTCTAAAAAAAAAGAGTATTTAAATTACTCAATTATATTGTTATCTTTGTCAAAAGGTACTAAAAGACATTTTTTAGCAGCTAAGAAATCACACATATGAACAAAGTTCTGATATTTGGTTTTTGGTTTTTCAAGTACTTCTTCCCCATTATAATCTGTTGTCCATGGACCCATATGAGTTTTAATAACATCAGCCATAAAGTTTGCATCTTCTTCTGATAGATTAAATTCATCTTTTTTTTCTTTGATAAAATTAGCCATTAGAATGGGATGATCAAATCTAGTATACTTTTCTTCTGGCATGCCTAATTTTAAACCATCATGTACTAAAAGAGACATTAATAATAAATCTTTTTCATGGGTGGTATATTTTCCTCCTATGATTGGATTATTCAATAACTCATACCCTATTCTCATAGCAGCTTTTGAATGTCTTAATAATCCACCTTCTCCTAAGGCATAAGAGGGATGATACTTTCCTGTTGAAGAAGCTGGTACTTTAAACCAATACTCTGGTAAAGCTTGGATAATACTTATTAATGATTCTTGTAATTCATCATCTTTAATATAATTCAATTCATCTAAAAATAATTCTTCTTTATTCATTTATTTCACCTTCTAATACTTTTACTATTATTTCATTACTAATATACCATTTATCTTCGGGAATTGATAGTTGATCATTTTCTACTATTAAAAAATTATTGTTTATTAATTCTTGATAATTATATATTTTTTTTAATTCTACTTGATATTTTTCATAAAACTTTTCTAGTGATATTCCTTCTTTTGTCCTAAGATTTAATATTATTTCATAGACTATTTTATCTTTTTTTGATAAGACTTCTGTTTCTTTAGTAATAATTCCATTTAAATATTTTGTTAAGGAACGAGTTGTTTTTTCTCTCTTATCATCTATATAGGAACTAGCTCCTAATCCATAAGCATAATACTCTTCATTTTTCCAATAAGTTTTATTATGCTTAGACTGATAATTTGCTTTGGCATAGTTACTTATTTCATAGTGTTCATATTGATTTTCTTTTAATACTTGATTTATTTTGTTTATCATTTCTAATTCTAATTCTTCAGGTACTGGTTTTTCTTTATTAATGGTAAGAATGGTGTGTTTTTCAAAAATAAGAGAATATGCTGAGATATGAGTAGGTTGTAAAGATAGAATAAAATCTAAGTCATTTTTAATATCATTTATAGTCTCATTAGGAATTCCATAAATCATATCTATATTAATATTATTAAGTCCTATTTTTTTAGCTTCTTCTAATAATTTTCTTATTTCTTCTTTGTTGGATACACGATTTATTTTTTTCAATAATTCATTGTTGGTGGTTTCTATTCCAAAACTTAATCGATTTATTCCATACTTTTTATATAATAAGAGTTTTTCTTTAGTAGTACTTTCAAAATTTCCTTCAATTGTATATTCTATTATTTCTTTTTTAGGAAGAGTATCTATTATTTTTAATAATCTTTCTAATTGACTTGGTGATAGGCAACTAGGAGTTCCTCCTCCAATATATATTGTTTCTAAAGGATCTTTTACAGGATTACTTTTTATTTCCTTTTCTAAATTATCTAAATATAAATCAATCCATTTATCTATTTTATATACTTTACAAAAGTCACAATAAGAACAAATTGTATCACAAAAAGGGATATGGATGTAGCAACTTTTAATCATCTTTTTCTATGCCTTTCTTGATACTCTTCTACGGTTATTTTCTTTTTATTAGCTTCAGCTATTAAATCTAGTTTTATTTTATCTTCTTCTGAAATAAAAGTACTGTGAACCATATCATATATAGTAGAAGTAGATATTCCTGTACAAAGAGAGGCCTCTAGATAAGTTAATTGATGGGTTATGATTAGATTTTTTATTTCTTGGGCTTTTTCATATGTATAAGAGACAGTTCTTTTTCCTTTTTGCCCTCCTATTTTTCTTCCTGCTATTTGAGCAGCTTTTTGTTTATTTAATACTAGGCTATATAAATTGCTATTTATTTCTGGTAATTTTTTTATATGAAGCTGAAGGGTCCTTAAACTAATCTGTAATTCTTCAGCTACTTCTTTTAAAGTTTTATCTGATTTTAAATAATACTTAGCTTCTTCGATAATTTTTTCTTTTTTATCTTCCATTTTTTACTCCTTGGTAGAAAGAATTGATAAGAATGCTTCTTGTGGTACTTCGACATTACCAATTTGTTTCATTCTTTTCTTTCCTTCTTTTTGTTTTTCTAATAGCTTTTTCTTACGGGTAACATCTCCACCATAACATTTAGCAAGAACATCTTTTCTTAAAGCTTTTACTGTTTCACGGGCAATAATATGGCCTCCTATAGCTGCTTGAATTGGTACTTCAAATAATTGTCTTGGAATTATTTCTTTTAACTTTTCACAAACAATTTTTCCTCTTTGATAGGCAAAATCTTTATGAACAATTACACTTAAAGCATCCACTATTTCACCGTTTAATAAAATGTCCATTTTTACTAAATTACTAGCTTTATAACCAATTACTTCATAGTCAAAAGAGGCATATCCTTTCGTGCTACTTTTTAAACGATCAAAAAAATCATAAACAATCTCGGATAAGGGTAATTCATACTGAATAGTTACTCTTTCAGTATCTAGATAATCCATATTTAGAAAGTTTCCTCTTTTATCCTGACATAATTCCATTAGTGGGCCAATATATTCACTTGGTGTAAAGATACTACATTTAACATATGGTTCATATGTTTTAGCAATAAATTCTCTTTTAGGCATTTTAGTTGGACTATCTACTAAGACAGTTGTTTTATCATTTAATTCTACTTCATAAACAACTGAAGGAGAAGTTGCAATTAAATCTATTCCAAATTCTCTTTCTATTCTTTCTTCCATTATCTCCATATGTAATAAGCCCAAAAATCCACATCTAAATCCAAAACCTAGGGCTTTTGAAGTTTCTGGTTCAAAGGTTAAGGCGGCATCATTTAATTTTAATTTATTTAAGGCTTCTCTTAAGTCTTCAAATTTATTAGCTTCTATTGGATAAATTCCACAATATACAGTTGGTTTCATTGGTTTATATCCTGGAAGTTTTTCTTTAGCAGGTTCTTTTTCTAAAGTAATAGTATCACCTACATGAACATCTTGTATACTTTTGATAGAGGCATATAAATAGCCTACTTCTCCGGCACTTAGACTATTTACTTCTTTTTCTTTAGGGGTATTTACAGATAAACCTACTACATCATAAGTAGCTCCTGTTTCCATCATTTTAATCATATCCCCTTTTTTTACCATACCTTCTTTGATACATATGCTCGTTATTACTCCACGATAAGGATCAAATAAACTATCAAAGATTAAGGCTTTTAAAGGTGCCTCTTTTTTTCCAATTGGAGCTGGAATAACTTCAATAATCTTTTTTAACAATTCGTTTATTCCTACTCCAGTTTTAGCACTTGTAAGGACGATTTCTTCCTTGCTAAAACCAATATTTTCTAGTTCTTTAGTTACTTTTTCAGGATCTGCACTTGGTAAATCTATTTTATTAATGACAGGAATAATACTTAGATTATTATCTAATGCTAGGTATAGATTAGCTAATGTTTGAGCTTCTATTCCTTGTGATGCATCAACTACTAAAAGAGCTCCCTCACAAGCAGCTAAACTACGCGATACTTCATATGAAAAATCAACATGTCCGGGAGTATCAATTAAATTTAACTGATATACTTCATTTCCTTCTTTATACTCTAATTGAACAGCATTTAATTTAATAGTAATACCACGTTCTCTTTCTAAATCCATTGAATCTAGCATTTGATCTTTTAATTCTCTTTTATCAATGGCTCCTGTATATTCTAAGATACGATCAGCTAGAGTACTTTTACCATGATCAATATGGGCAATAATACAAAAATTTCTAATATTTTCCTGTTTCATATGTCCTCCTAAGCAACATTATTATAGCACAATAAAAGTACTTTATCAGTACTTTTATGCATTTGTAATGGTACTACTATCAAAATATAACATTTTGTCAAATAGACCAAAGTGATAGGTAATAGTAGAAGCCTTATCCTTATAATTCTCTATATTAATAGGATTATTAGCTAACATTTCTTTTGTTTGATTCTCTTTTGTTTCTATTAATTGAGTTTTTTCATAGTCTTTAAATATATTTACTGTATAAATACCTTCCTCTTCTTTAACATCTGTGTATATTATTTTTTCTTCTAGACGATAGGTACCATCAGCTTCTTTATAAGCTGCTACTAATTCTGAATAATATGGTTCTACTATGTTACTTGAGATAATATCTTCTTCTAAACCATCAAATACTACATCAAAACCATCTTCCTCTACTTCTGTTATATAGCCAACATTATTACCATTAATTCTAAAACTAAATGGATAAACGAGTGATATATCTGATGAATATTGTACACTACCCCCAAAGAATCTTTGCATGTATTCTTTTACTGTTTCATGATAAAGCCTATATACCTTTCTATTTTTTTCATCTACTTTATCTGTTACTTTAAAATCCTCTACTTGAGCAAATTGTAAAGCATAATAGAATTTTTCTTCATTAGTAAAAGAATCAATAGTTACATTTTTTTCTTTGATAAACTTAGTATTTCTTTCTCCTTTTATTCCATAGGTTACATACTGATATAGTATTTTTACATTCTCATCGGTAATACTTAATTGGGTACTTACAGGTGCTTCTTCTTTTGGTTCTTTAACTCCAAATATAGCATTACTAATAAAGAATACTATTAATCCTATAATAATTGCCATTACTACTATTATAATAATTGGTACAACTGAATTTTTTTTCTTATTATCTTCTGTTATGTCATCTCCAATTTTAAAGTCCATATTATCACCTCTATTATTAGTATTGTAGCAAAATAATCAAAAAAAAGAAATAGGTTTTCCTTTTTTAGTCTTTGTCTTTGACCATCTTGACAATACTACTATTCTTAAAATCTATTTCTTTTATTAATTCTTTTAGTTTTTTTAATTTCATATTTTTGATTAATTCTAGTTTATTAGGAATAATTCTTTGATATCTTATTATATCATCATAAAGATTATTTACGGTAGCATCAATATTATCAATCATTCTGACTTCTGATGATATCCAAACTTTTTTGATTCTATTCATAGTTTGTTCATTACACTCAATGTTTTCTAATTCTTTTTTTATTTCTTTTATTAATTGTTCTGGTTCAATGGTAGAAGCCATTAAGTAAAATACTTTATATTCTTCTGTTGATTCCCATTCTGTATATAAACTACTTAATAGTTTTTCTTGTCTTACTCTTTCTCTAAATAAAGATGATGCTCCAAAGATAATAGTTGTTAACATATGAAGATATAAATCTAGTTCTACACCTGATAGAGAAGTATTCTTAATAGGAAATTTTAAGGCATAAGCTATTTTAGGTATTTCAACATTGGAGGTTATGATTGCTTCTTTTTCATTTACTTTGCTTGGCTCTGCTATACTTTTTATGGTTGGGAGAGTTTTTTCTTTCTTATCAGCTAATTCTTCTCTAATGATTTTTAAAGCTTCTTCTTTTTTGAAATTTCCAACTATTAAGACAAACATGTTGTTAGGAATATAAAAACTATTATAACAATGATATAAATCTTCTTTAGTAATCTTTTCTATTTCTTCTACAGTTCCTGCTATATCATATCTTCGTGGATGATTCTTATAAACACATTCTCTTAATCTCATCTCTAAGGCAAATTCTTTCATGTCTTCATACATCTTTATTTCTTCGGCAATAATTCCTTTTTCTTTTTCTACATTTTGATCTGTATAGTATGGACTCATTACAAAGTTTAATAAATATCTTAAATTGGTTGCAAAATCTTTGGTTCCATAACAAATATATTGGGTATTGTCAAATGAAGTAGAAGCATTTGAATCTGTTCCACTTTTAGAGAAAAAAGTAAAGGGGTCTTCTCCTGATGATTGTTCAAACATTTTATGTTCTAGAAAATGAGCAATTCCAAGAGGTGGAACTTGTTTTTCATTATTTTCATCAATAAACTCTAAAACATCACTACCAAAACGAGTAGCAAAACTGATAAAATAATTCTTTTTATTTTCATATGGTAACATGTATATTTTTAAACCATTTTCAAGAGTTTCTTCATATGCATCCATTTCTAGCCCTTTTAAATTAATTGTCTTCATTTTTTACCCCCTCTAGTAAAAATACTGTATCAATTCCTATCTTTTTACATACTTTGACGATATCTGCTTTTTTAACAGAATTCATTCTTTCCATTCTTCCTTCTACAGAATCCATTTTCAAAATATCTTCGGCCATAGCTTCACTAATCAATCTATTAGCATTTTCATCGATTTCTAATAGAGATGAATTATAAAATTCTTTGGCTGTTTCAATATCCTTTTCGGTAAAATATCCCTTTTTCATGGCATTTAGATTTTTCGTTATTAAATCAACTGTTTTTCTAAAATTATTACGATCAATTCCGGCAGCTACAATCATAAGATTATCTAATTTGTGGACAGTTGAATAGATACTGTAACAAAGTGAATGTTTTTCTCTGACATTTTTAAATAATTTGGAATCTGTTCCTCCACCAAAAATAATATTAGCAAGTACTAAAGCATAGTCTCTTTCATAGTCAGATAGTTTTTTATATGGACATGCAATTAATAATTTTGATTGGGAATTATCAATTGTTTCTTTAGCAATTAACTTTCTATGACGTATTTTTCTATATGGTAAAAAATAGTTTTCTTTTTGTTTTTTTATTTTTTTAAGTTTAAAATATTGCTTGATAAGAGCAGTCATTTCTTTTTCTTCAAAATCTCCAGCTACATAAATATCTACATAATCATTTTCTATCATCTTCTGATAAGTTTCTGTTAGATTTTTCTCATCTATTTTTTCTAAATCTTCTATGTATCCAGTCATTCTATAAGAAATTGGACTATCTTTATCATAGGCTTCTAATAATCTTATAGCACTATAATTAGATGCATCTTCTTTTAGGGATTGAATTGCTACAACAGAGTTATATTTTGATAAATCTAATTTGTCTTTTTGAAAGGCTTTTTCAGTAATATCAGGATTAAAAATGATTTCTTTTAAAAATTCTATTGATTTTTCTAAATTTCCTGCTTCAGTGTATTTATCTTGTAATACCTCTAAAATAAAACTTGTATGAATATAATTACCCATTCTTTGACTACTAATACCAATACTTGCTGCATATAATTCTTCTGCTTCGATAGTTAGTAAACGTTTACTATTATATTTTTTGGTAGATTGAAGAAGAATATCGGATAGAATGATTCTTTTCATTATTTCTTCTTTTTTGATTGGGGTATGAAAAACGACTTTTATTGTTATTGTTTTTAAACGATTGGTATTGATTAAGTGAAGGTTATAAGAACCTAAATCTTTTTTTGTATATTTCATTATGACACCTCTTTCTTAGTATACCCTTTTATTCTTAATCTATCATAGACTCTAATGCAACTTTTATCATCTCATTCAAAGACTTTTCTCGTTCTTCAATTGTTAAGTTTTTATCATCAAATAAGGAATCTACTACGGTTAATAAACAAGCTCCTTCTCTTTGGAATTTTCGAGCAATATATAATAACCCATAAGCTTCCATTTCTACGGCAATAAAGTCTCTTTTAGGATAATTACTACGATATTTTTCTTTATCATCACAATACAAATCAAAAACATCGCTAGTAATAACTTCCCCTATTTTTAAATCAATTCCATTTCTTTTAGCAGCATTCATAATCTTTCTGTTTAAATCAATAGAAGCTTCTACTAAATTATCATTTCCATCATCTAATAATTTATCAAAATATGTTTTACAATAAGCTTTCTCGGCTAATATAACATCTAAACATTTAATGTTTTCATTAAATGATCCACAAGTGCCAATCCTAATTATTTTTTTAACATCATAAAATTTAAATAGCTCATAAGAATAAATTCCCATACTAGGAACACCCATACCTGATGGAAAAACTGTTACTCTTTTTCCTTTGTATGTTCCTGTATAGGCAAACATATTTCTTACTCTATTGACCATTTGAACATCTTCTAAAAAATTATCTGCTATATATTTAGCTCGAAGAGGATCTCCTGGCATTAATACATAAGGAGCTATCTCTTCTTTTTTACTTTCTATATGTGGAGTTGACATTTTCTTACCTTCTTTCTTCTTTTATTATAACAATTTCCTATTTTTCTTTCAATGAAAAAAGCCACTATAGGCTTTTTTATTCATCGTCATTTGAAGATTCGCTATACTGAACTAAAACCTCTCGTGGCTTTGAGTTTCCAGTTGCTGGTCCAATGATATTATTTTCTTCTAATTTATCAATCATAGTAGCAGCTTTATTGTAACCAATCTTGAATTTTCTTTGTAATAGTGAGGCTGATGCTTTTTGTGTTTTTACAACAAAATCTACTATTTGATCATATAACTCATCTTCTGAAGAAGATTGTCCACCTTCATCTTCTACTTTAGAAGGCTCTTCTTTTTCTTCTTCTAGTTTCATAAAGTCATCAACATAAGAAGCTTCTTGTTGATTCTTTGTAAAGTTAATTATCTTTTCTATTTCTTCATCGGTTATAAAAGAACCTTGGATACGAATTGGTGAATTCATACCAATTGGTAAGAATAACATATCTCCTTTTCCTAAAAGTTTTTCTGCTCCTACTTGGTCAAGAATAGTACGAGAATCAATTCCTGATCCAACAGTGAAGGCTATACGAGATGGAATATTAGCTTTAATCAATCCTGTAATTACTTCGGTAGATGGTCTTTGAGTTGCAACTATTAGGTGAATTCCAGCAGCTCTTGCTTTTTGCGTAATTCTTAAAATAGAATCTTCTACTTCTTTAGCAGCTACCATCATTAAGTCAGATAACTCATCAATAATAATAACTACAAATGGCATTTTATCTAATTTTTCATCTGGATGAGATTTATTCCACTTTTCTACATATTCATTATACCCTTCAATTTTTTTGGTACCAGTTGATGCAAACATGTGATATCTTTTTTCCATTTCATTAACCATTTTATGTAATAAAATAGCTGCTTGTTTAGGGTCTGATACTATAGGACACATTAGATGCGGAATACCATTATATACTGATAATTCTACTACTTTTGGATCAACCATAGCTAATTTTACTTCATCTGGCTTAGCTCTCATTAAAATTGAACAGATAATTCCATTGACGCAGACTGATTTTCCTGAACCAGTAGTACCAGCAATTAGCATATGAGGCATCTTGTTAATTTCACAAACACCAATTTCTCCCATAATACTTTTGCCAAGAGGGACCATTAATTTCTTATCAAAAGATTGCATCATTACTTTACTAGCCATAATTTCATAGAAACTTACAGAAGTTGGAGTATCATTAGCAAATTCAACTCCGACAGTGCTTTTTCCGGGAATTGGAGCTTCAATACGAACATCTTTTTTTGATAAAGCTAAGGCAATTTCTCTATTTAAGGTAGTTATCTTATTTACTCGCGTGCCACTTGCTATCTCTAATTCATATTGTGCAACTGTAGGTCCTATGTGTACTTCTACTACTTTAGCAATTACTCCAAAGCTTTTTAGGACATTTTCTAGTTTTTCAATATTGGCTTCGATAGCAGAATTATCAGTAGCTGAATTCTTATTTTTTGGTTTATTTAATAAATCTAAAGGTGGTAATTTATAGCTTGGATTAATAACAGCTTGTTGAGGCGCTTTAGTTTCTTCTTTGGTTTCTTCTTGGATTGGTTGAGTTTGAAGTTTCTTTAATTCCTCAATATTTTTAACAACTTGTTTATCAGGTTCTTCTTCTTCATTACCATTACTAATTTTTACTTTCTTATGCGTATTTTCTTCCTCTTCTTCATTATCATCTTTTTGGTGATTCTTTACTATAGTTACTTTTTCTTTAATATAATCTACGATTGAAAAGCCTGTAAACATACAAACTCCTACTAGCATTAAGGTTATAGTTACTATTTGCATTCCAACATAAGAGAATAGTTTTGAAAAGAGAATAGCAAATACTCCTCCTATCATTCCCCCACCAACTGAAATACTTTCTCCGACTGTCCCTACAGACATAATACTATTAAAACCTTTTAGTAATTGATTAATTGTTTCTCTAAAAATAATGCTACTATTACTATTATTTAAAGAAACGAAATCCCAGTGCATAAAAGTTAGGGCTCCAATAATAAATAAATAGAAACCAAACATTTTAGTTGAGAAAAAATCAGGCCATTCTCTTTTAATAAATCCATATACAGCTATTAATAAGAGTATTAATAAAAAAATCATATAGATTGAACCTGTTAAGAATAAACCAAATGAAGCGATTAATCTTCCTACCGGTCCTAATTTTCCAATTCCTAAAATTGCCATAATAAATAATACTATTGCATATAATTCAATGGATATTTCACTTGTTTGTTGCTTTTGTCTTTTTCTTTTTTTCTTTGCCATGATATCACCTATTCTTCTAGTATCATTATACTACAAAAAAATCAATTTTTTAAATTGATTTACATAAAATTTACAAATTGTAGATTATATTATGTTAAATCTACAATTCTATCTTCTACTTCTGTGGTATCTACGTAATACTTTTTCCTATTATTGGCATCTACATAGACAGTTAATTCATTTATATTAAATACTTTTGTTGCAAAAATAAAATTTTTATTTACTGGTTCACTAATAAATTCATAATCTTGCCCATCTATTAAAGCAGTACAGACTATTACATTACCATATGATGGGTCAAATTTTTCTTTAATTATTTTAGCTTTAACAGGGGTACTAAATTCCTTAATTTTTTTTATTTTAGCTGGCTTATTTTGCGTTTTTAAATAATTGTAAATATTACCTATTATTGTAATTAATCCTAAGATAAAACAAATAATTGTCAAAAATAAATAATCATTACTTGGGTTGTATTTATATAATATATAAAAAATCAATCCTGCAATAATAAAAATTGAGTTTGATATAATAGCTATAATGACATGTTTTATATTATTATTCATTTGATTCATGTCGAGTCTCCTTTAGTATTTTAGTATCTATTTCATATTTTTTTATATTGTTTGCTTCATAAATAACAGGAAATTCTTTTATATCATTATTTATCAAATTCTTGTATTCTTCATAACTGATATAATTGCTTTTGAACAAATATAGTTTCTGATCTGCTGGATTTAGCCAATAAGTGATTATAAAACGTTTAATTTCTCCTTCTCCACTTGAATATTCTATTAATTCTTTGAATTTGCTATTTATAATAACATTGCTGTTTTGCTTATTATGCTCATTTTTCTTTGCCATTATCATATTATTATCACCTATTATTATATAAATTATTTTTTTTTGTTTCAACAAAAAGAAAAAGAGCTTTACGCTCTTGATACATATTTTCCATCAGCTGTTGAAACAATAATAGTTTCTCCTTCTTCAATAAATAATGGTACTCTAACCATTAAACCAGTCTCACATTCTGCATCTTTTAAAGCATTGGTTGTAGTATTTCCTTTTACAGCTGGTTCCGTATGAGTTACTACTAATTCTACTTTATCAGGTAAATCAATTCCTAAGATTTCTCCCTCATAACTAGTAATATACACTTCTAAATTTTCTTTTAATAATTTAGCTTGATCACCAATTTTTGAAGCTGGAATTTCTAATTGTTCATAAGATTCCATGTTCATGAAATAGAAAACATCATTCATATTATATAGATATTGCATTTGTTGCTTTTCAATACGAGCTGTTGCTACTTTTACACCAGCATTAAATGTTTGTTCAAAGATAGCTCCTGTTCTTAGATTCTTTAATTTGGCTTTTACAATAGCAGCACCTTTTCCTGGTTTTACATGTTGAGTTTCCATTACAACATAAATATTTCCTTCATATTCAATTGTAATACCATTTTTTAAATCATTTGTACTAATCATTTTATCACTCCTAAATTAAAAAATAAGCGATTAACTTATTTTATTTCTTTTCCTTATGTACAGTATGTTTTCTACACTTAGGGCAGTATTTATTCATTTCAAGACGGTCTGTTGTATTTTTAATATTTTTCTGTTCTCTATAATTTTCTTCTTTACATTCACTACATACTAGAGTTTTGTATTGTCTATTTCCTACTTTAGCCATATTATCCCTCCTTACACGTCTACATGTATTATATCAGATTTTTTTTATTTTGCAAAAGATTTTTCTTAATATTATCATATTTCTATAAAACTAGGTACTTTCACAAGATGTCAGTATTATAACAGATTTTTTATAATAAAGCAATCATAACATCTAAAATATTTAAATAACATATTTTTGCCTAATTAATTGTATTAAGTTATAATAGTATTTGAGAGAGGTTTATTATGGATATACTAAATATTGATTTTCAAAGTTTCACTCCAGCTATTATTGATGTTTTAGCTTATTTATATGGAGATAAGTACCGAGACTCTATTAAAGAAAAACTAAATAAGACAATATTTTTTTATTTTTATGATTTATATGCACTAACAAGATATGTAAAGGATTTTGAAAACTATCAAATGCGAAAAAGTAATTTGCAAAATTTAGATGCTAATTATCAAGAAATACAACGAATTAAAGATTATGTAGAGTCCGAAAAAGAACGTGAAAAAAATGTAAGATATTTATATGCGAAAAAGTTTTGTACAGATATAATGTATTTACTTCCTCAAAAAGCGCAAAACGTTCTATCTAATTTAAGTGAAGAACAATTAGTAAAAATATTTTTACCTCCTAATATGTATGGAAATACTGCAGGTGACTTGAGTGAGGCATCTTGTTTTGAAGCATTTAGTAAAGAGAATCTAGATAAATTAGCTAATCGTGAATATGCTTTTTCTATGATGGGGAGAGCAACAATTGCTAAACAGAAGCCATATCTTGAATACTTAAAAAAATTAAAAATTAGTGATGATGATTTAGAAAACTATTTACCTAATGAAAAACAAATTAAACAAATTGCAAGGACTAGACTAGCTGCAGAAAGAGATGCTACTGATAAGTATCTTATTACTAGAAAAGATTTTATAAACTTTCAAAAATCTTTTCATACAATAAGTCCAGATGACCCCTTATTTGTTATTTTTAAAAAGCAGATTCAAAAACATCAAGTTGGAGAATATGATGCTTGTGTTTTAGATAGAATGTATGATGATGATATGTCCTCAAGATCTATCATGTTATTTTCTGTTAAAAAGATGGGAGACTTATTTTATAATTTGTTGCATGAATGTACTCATATTTGTGAACAAAGAGATTCATATTCAGTTGGTTTTGATATAGATTATACTAAAAACAAATATAATTCAAAATATCGATTATATGAAAGATTTAATGAGACATTAAGTGATATTTTTACTAGAGAAGGATTAAATCTTTTATATAGTAATGGTAAATTCTTAATGGAGTCGAAAGAATTAACTAATATGAATTATAGTAGTAATAATACTCCTAAAGAAAATGCTTTATTGTTAGAACCATTAATGCTTAATCCAAAATATAGGGAGGCCATAATCGAAGTTAAAAATGGCAAAGATCCAAATTTGTTTATTAAACTTATTGGGAAGGATAACTTTGATAGATTAATAGATGCTCTAAATCATGTTGATTTTTTGGCTTCACAACCAAGTTTCAAAACTAATCAGTTGCTTCAAAGAGAATATGAATTAACTTGTATTGAAGCAACTAATATTTATCAAGATATTGATAATTATGTTAATACAAGACAAGTTATGATTTAAAAAAAGTTGGATTTTTTCCAACTTTTTTTAATTTATACCATACATCTCTGCATATTTAGCTGTTATTTCTCTGGTAATTCGATAAGTTACTAATGAGGCATAATTTGTAGATGAGTTGGGATGAGATGAATCGGGAGATGTTACTAAAATACTCATCTTAGGATTGTCGTATGGAGCATATCCTATAAAAGAACTTGTTATTGTTTCAGTATCAATTCGTCCATCATTATCCGTATCAATGAAGCTTTGAGAAGTTCCTGTTTTTCCGGCTGGTCTCATAGCGGTATTCATATAACCTACTCCATATCCTCCCGGAGAATTAAGAACTGCTTTAAATCCTTCTTTAACTCTAGCCATATATTCGGGAGCAGTATTTATGGTATTTAGGACTTTTTTCTCTGTAGTTGATTCAAGTGCCCCTATTTCATCTGTTTCACTAGAACTATGTACTTCTTTTAAGAGATGAGGAGCTAATCTTTCTCCTCCATTAGCAATTGTTGTTATATATTGAGATAGTTGAATTGGAGTATAAGTTTCATATTGTCCCATAACAAAATCTAATAAATTACCGGCAGCTTTGTCTTTGGAAGTGTAGCCATTACTTTCTACTGGTAAATCAATTCCAGTTTTTACACCTAGTCCAAAGGAATGATACATTGATCTATAAGTATCAAATGAAGATTGATTGAAATTTAATTTCATTTCTCTAAAGTATTCTTGACCATTTACTCTGATAGCAATTTTAAACTGATAAACGTTACTACTTTTAGCTAAAGCTGTAATATCATCAATTACACCTAAATTATTGACAGAAGAACATTTTTCCGCAACACCTGCTACTTTTACACATTCATCTAGCATTCTTTCTCCAATATGTACTGCTCCTGTATTATAGCCTACTAACATAGAAGCACCTTTCACAACACTTCCAGGAGTTATTGGAGAAGTTAATATACTAATCGTATTATCTTTTATTTCACCATTTACATATCTTTTTCCAGCCATGGCTAAAATCTCTCCTGTTTGGGGATCTTGAATAATGACACTAGAATGATCATAATACTCTGTATTGGGTTCACTTTTGGCTCTTAATATTTGTTCTCCTAGAATTCTTTCTACTTCTTGTTGAAGATTAATATCAATCGTTAAAACAATATCTTTTCCTCTACTTCCTTCTTGAATTAACTTTGTTTCATGGGAACTTACTACTTCATATAAAGCTTTTTCTCCTTTTAAATAGTCTTCATATTGTTTTTCAATATAACTTAATCCTACTCTATCATTTAGACTATATCCTTTTTCTAAATAATAATCTTTTAGCTCAGCTGGGATTCCTTGACTACTCGTTGAGACAGTTCCTAAAATACTTTTTAAGGTATCTCCATAAGGATAAACTCTTTCCCAATCTATTTTAGTATTAAAGCCATCTAATAATTCATTATTTTCTGATACATAAGCATACTCTTTATCGGTTACATCACTTTTAATTATTTTTTCTTCATAAGCATAACCTTTATTCATTAAATAATAAATATAAGCTACTTTCTTTTCTTCTTCAGAATACTCTAATTTTTCTTCGGGAATTCTTTCTATCTCTAGTTCATTTAATTCATGTTGAGTCATTTTTCTTTTTACAACTTTTTCTTTTTCTTTTTCCGTTACTAAACTATCACAATATTCTCTATTAAGAGCAAAAAAATATTCTTTTTTACTGCGCGTAGTTAATCTTTGATACTCTAAATCAAGATGAGGAGCAATTTTTCTAGCAACTTCTATCATTTCTAGAGCTGATACTCCTTTTTTCTTTTGATATGTAATTGTTTTTAAGGATTTATTGTCTACTAAAATATTATAATTTCTATCATAAATTCTTCCTCTTGGACTACTTGTTCCATATACATTGGCATGAGTTAAGATTGCTAAATCTTTTTGATAGTCTTTTCCCTTTACTAGCATAACTTCTCCTAATTTCCATAAAACTATGCTAAATAAGATAATAATACCAATAAAAAAGCCTAAAAAACGTCTTTTTATTATTTTTTCATAATTTACTTTTTTACGTCTTTTTCTTTTCATGATAGTCGTCTCCTAATATTAGTTTATCACATATTATTATACTTCATTCATATATTTTTAAAAAGAGGTGATATTGTTAAAAATTATATTCAAAAGATGATTGTTTTTCTTAAACCAGAACATATTCGTAATTATGCTAATTCTATTTCTGTTTCGTTGTCTGATTCAGAAGTAATGATTATTTATTCTTTTATTTTAGATAATTATTTGGAATTATTAGAAAATGATGATGTTTTATATCAATTAAAACCTAAAGTTAGTGATGATTTATTCCAAATAATTTTAGAAGAATATAAAAAAAATAAGGCTAAGTATTGTTAGCTTTATTTTTAATTATATTAATAAGATCTTTATTAAATTCTTTCTTTCTGATCATTTCTATTTCTTCTTGATATGGTGGATATAATCTATCTACATATGGGGTTTCTAGAATTCTAGGGATATCTTTTAATCGTTCATTATAAATAATACTGATAAGTGTATCAAAGCCTATTGTTCCAAAGCCTATATTTTCATGTCTATCTTTATGAGATGATTTCTCATTTTTGGAATCATTAATATGAATACATCCTATCTTTTCAATTCCTATTTCTTGATCAAATTCGTCTAAATAATGATCAAAATCATTTAAGTCATATCCCGCATCATTTAAATGACAAGTATCTAGGCATACTCCAATATGAGATTGATCTTTTATACCTTCTATGATTTTTTTTAATTCTTGGATGTTCGTTCCAACTTCTGTTCCTTTACCTGCCATTGTTTCTAGTAAAATAGTAACTTGATTATTATTTCCAAGATTTTGAAATGCCATATTTATTCCTTCGATAATCCTATTTATCCCTGTTTCTATTCCTTGTCCTACATGACTTCCTGGATGTAGTACTAAATATTTTATTCCTAATTGATTTACTCTTTCTAATTCATGAGTTAAGAATTCTACGGAAAAAGAGAATTTTTCTTCATTACATAAATTCATAATATAAGGAGCATGAACAATTACTTTAGAATAATCCATATTATTTTCTTTCATTATGGAAAGGGCTTCTAGGGTTAATTCATCTATGATGGGATTTCTAGTAGTATTTTGAGGTGCTCCGGTATAAAACATAAAGGTATTAGCGCCATAACTTAAAGCTTCTTTTACACTACCAACCAATTGATTTGATTTATTAAAACCTACATGACTTCCGATATACAACATATTATCACCTCTTCCATTATAACAAAAAAAAGACTTCCAAAGAAGTCTTATTTTATTAATATTTTAATGTACATTCTTTTGCATTAGCATCAGCAGGTGTTGAGTCAGCTGTTGCTCCTGTACATTTAGCATTTGAATCAGTTTCTGTTGGACATTTTTGTGTTTCAATATTTGCAAAAATAGTACCACGATTAATATTTAATTCACCTTGTTCTTTTGCCATACCATGTTTTGCAATATCTGACATAAATGCAAAGTATTCAGTATTACCTTCTGACTTAACCCATTTAACGTATCCTACCATATCTGAATTACCCCAAGATGACTTAGCAACACTTTCCATCATATCTTGAGTTATTGGATCATTTGTATTTATTTTTACATAATAAGTTCCATCTGGTGTTCCTGAAACATTTGCGTATTCCCAAGATTCAACTCCTGCACTAACCGTTTTACCACATTTTAGCTCATCAGCTAATACCATGTTTCTTACAGTATTTAGGTATGTAACTACATTATCTGCAAACGTATCCCTTCTTGAATTTTCAATTGTTCTTGAAACTGCTGGAATTGCAACCAACATCAATATACCCATGATAGTAATTACGGCAAGTAACTCGATCAAGGTAAATCCTTTTTTGTTCATTTTTAACTCACTCTCTTTCTTTATTTTTTTTTACATTTTAATCGTAGCATGCTTTTTTTTTTTTGACAATAGCTTTTTTTTAAAATGACATTTGTTTACACTTTTTTATTTTCTAATATACAGTTTATTAATTCCACCTGAATTGCAAATAGTGTCAAATGGTTCTCCTACTAATACATTGATATTTTCTGATTCTGTATTTGATTTTGAAATACCGTAAACTGTGCTTATTTTCTCAATATCATCAGCTGTTAAGCTATCAATTCTATCAGATTGGATATAATTCATTCCAACACTTGAACCATCAACATCTTCTATTAACCTCACATAGTATTCATATTTTTGACCTTGTCTGGTATATATTACAAATGATTCTTCCTGGTTATATAAACCACCATTAGGTCCAGCTGTCAAATCATCATTGGTGTTTAGATAATCTAATGTAAATATTAAACATTCTCCGGCTGCTGGTTTTTTTATACTTTTTGTTTTTGACACCATTATATTGGTTTTTTCTACCATTTGTTTGGCATCACCTTTATATCCATTTAGTCTGTTATTTCGCATAATACCTGTTATATTTGGTACTGCCACCACCATTAGTATTCCTAATACTACTAACATTGCTAATAATTCTACTAAAGTAAATCCTTTACTATTTTTCATACTCTACCTACTTTCCTTTTAATTATAGCAAATATTTTTAATAAAGGTTACTATTTTATTACTTTTTTCATGTTTTTTAACTCTTTTTCAGTATTGTTAGTATATAAATTATTATTAAATACATAATTATAACGGAATAAAGCATATCCTTTATAATTCTTGGTATTTCTAGATAGTAGTATTTCTCTCATCATAATATCATCATTTTCTAACCATTCTTTTCTCCCAGCATTAGCATATATGTCTTCTACTCCTACTTTGTAAAAAGCTAAAGCTACATAAAAGGATATTTCTTCATTTTCTAGTAAAGTTTCCCATTCCTTTAGTACCTTACTATAAGCCTGAGTACTATTATAAAAACCATAATAAAGTTGAGGCATTATGAAATCTACATAGTCTTTCTCCTTTAACCAAGTCTTTATATCAGCATAATGTTTAGTTAGATTGTTATTTATATTTCCATCTGGGGAAATCCCAAACTTGACACCTTTTTGTTTACATAGAGAATGAACTTTTTTAATCATTTGATTAATCACTTGAAAATGATATTTTTGTAAAGTTATTGTTTCATGATTCTTTTTATATTCTTCATATTCCTCCTTATCAATATCATCTGATGGATAAAAATAATCATCCATTAATAAGCCATCGATATTGTACTTTATTATTTCTTCTACTCCTTGGATGATAAGACTTTCTGTTTCTTTTTTGGCTGGATTTAAAAAGACTCCTTGTCCTTTATATATTATATTTGTATCCTTATATTGATATAGTGGAGAATATTTATCTATTTCTTTATTGGTTGTTGATACTCGATAGGGATTAATCCAGGCAATTACTTTTATATTTCTTTGATGAGACTCTTCTAAAAAGACATTTAATAAATCTTCATTAGATGATACCATACTTGGAAAAATACTAGACTTATATAAAGCATCTTGATTAGCTCTTACTTGTAAGATAATCATATTTCCTTTAATATTCTTTAGATTATTTAACATACTAATGATTTCATGTCTTTGTTCCTTATCAGTTTTATTATCTAGTATTTCTTTTAGTTCAATATAACTTATAAAGATACCTCTTTGTTCTATTTCTTCTTTGGTTCCACTATTATTTATTAATAATCCCAATAATAAAACTATTATTATTATTTTTTTCATTTTATCACCAGTATTATTTTATTTTGATATGATGATGAATTATGTCATTTTATCTTGTCTTTTTCAATTATATATAACTGACTCTTTTGATAAAAACCATAAAATACATCTTGAAGGGATACATGATTCTTTTTTAATGATTGATTTAGCCAATCTTTAGTCTTATTTATTCTTTTTAAAGTTATTTCTTCTATTTTTCCATCTATTATAATAGGAAGAGGATAATCATGAAATAGATCATCTTTTTTCTTAAAGATTGATAGTTTACCATTATTCTCTAAGATAGCATAATCTACTTCTTGTAGTGACTTAATCGATTGACTTCTTAATTGGATTAATAAATCGTCTAAGTTATATCTTTGTTTTTTCATTTCTTTTAAGTTAATAATTCCTTGCTCAATAATAATGGATGGTTTGCCATCTATAATATCTCTTAGCTTTTTATTTTTTAATGAGAAATGAGATAATATGATTTGAATCCCACCTAAAATTAATATTGGTATTAATGATAACCATATTCCTGTTTTATAATTTTCAATCGAAATTGCTGCCATTTCAGCTATAAAAAGGGAAACTGTAAAATCCATCATAGATAATTCTCCGATTTCTCTTTTCCCCATAATTCGGTACATGATGGTTACTAAAAAGTAAAAAAGAATACTTCTCCATAAAACTACAAAGTATTTCATAGAATCACCTTTTTTAGTATATCCAAATCATATTCTTTTATTCTATACATATATATTATTAGAGGTGATACTTATAGAGTTTTTTCTTCGCTATAGTAAATGTTTACTTTATCAGATAGTAGAAATACTTATCATTCTATTAATATTATCATTTTTTTACTATTATCATTTTTTATCTTATAGAACTTATTCTTTATTAAAACTTCTTTTCTTACTATTTAGTATTTTTATTAATAGTTTCTATCTTGGAAAGAAATGTCTTAAAAAGGGATACTTAACTGGTATAATATATGGATTTTTGTTAATACTTATTTCCTTTTTCTTTGTACTTTCATGTTCTAAATTTAAAGTGAAATTGTTATTCTATTATGGATTAATTCTTGCTTCTTCTATTTTAGGAAGTATTACTGGTATAAATCAAAAAAGAAGTTAATGACTACTTCTTTTTTTGATTATTATTCCTACTATTACTATTATGAATAAACCTATTCCAATTAATATTCCGGTACTAGTATTATCTTCTACTTCTATTACTTTATCTTCATCACTTACTAAGAATAAAGAACTGGTGTCATATTTACAATCATCTTCTGCTGCACAATGAATTTCTCCTACAAAATAGAGATTTTTTCCTTTTACATAGAAATTATTAAATTTATAGTAATTATTGCTTATTTTTTTTATTTTTTGGTTATAGGTTCCATCTTGATTTAAGACAATTACTTCTTTACTATTATCCGCATTTTCATATAATACAAAGAACTGATTATTTTTATTTTTAATTTTGATTGGCTCTTTTATATTAATAGGAATATCACCGATACTTTCCCATTCAATTATTCCTTCTTTATTATACTTAATGATATAGTAACTAGCTTCTCCTTTTTTTAGTTTAACTTCGTTGGTAATTCCATATAGAATAAAACCGTCTTCTACTGATAGTACTTGCGAATTCAAATACTTATTCAATGAATTATCTAATTCTATTATTTCATTTGTTTCTAATTTAACAAGCCATAATGCATCTTCTTTTTCTTCTTTATTCTGTTTATTTAGTATAATAGCAAATTGATTTTCTTGTATTATGGCAATATCATTGAAGGTTGTTTCATAGTCTTCTTTTGGATACTCTTTTCTATCAATTCTGTCTAAATCTAAATTATAGGTGTCAATAATAGCTGTTTTTTCATGATTTCCTATTAAAATATAATTAATAGGTTCTTTATTATCGTTCTTAGTGATAATTATTTTTTTATAATAACTATCTAATTCTTTTTCCCAGCATAAGATTCCTTTTAAATCTACTTTTAAAAGAAAGGTTTTTTCTGCTTTACGTATTAGTAATAAATAGCCATCTATTTGATTATTCTGATAAGTATAGGTAACTCCTGTTAGTTCTTCTTCTTCTTCTGTTGTTGGATGAGTATAAATCCATATTATTTCACCAGAGTTACTATATTTAATCATAATAGTTTGGATCTTTTTTTCTTTATTTAAAACAGTTCCTGCGGTTATAAATCCTTCTTGTGTATTATTTTCTTTATAACCTTTGATAATAGTATCTAGACTTTCCTTTTGATATTTATTTAGAGAATATACTGAGTCTTGAGCTAATACTTCAAAACTACTAAGGAAAATTACAATGAATAGAATTATTATACTGCGTATTCTTTTCATGGGACACCTCAACATTTATTTACTTTTATTATAATCATATTTTCAAAAAAAAGAAAGATTAGTCTGTGATTTCTTTTCGAATCATATCTATTTCTTTCTTTGTTTTCATTCTTTTTATACAATAATTTTTTGGTAATAAGGTAAGTAATATTTCTCTTGACTTTAATTCTCTCAGATAATAATCTCTAAATAATGGTCCTTTTTTTTGAATAAATACTGGTCCAAAGAAGTATTCTTTCTTACTATATTTTTTGGTTCCTGGTTTAAGAACTATTATTTGATAAATAAAACGATTATCTCTTACAAATTCTTCATTTTCTATATAAAAGCCATTTTTACAACAATACTTTTTTACATCTTCTTGATAGTTGTTGGGACTTAGAATGATTGTTTTAATTTTCTTTAGAATTTTTGAATTTTCTTTTAGTATTCCAATTATATTTCTGCCACCCATTCCAGAAATAATAATGGTATCTATTTCTTTTGTATAAGTGTCTAGCCCTGGACCTAATCTAACTTCTATTTGATCTTGTAGACCTTCTTTGGCAATATTTTTTTTAGCTTGGTCTAAAGGTCCTTTAGCAATATCAGAAGCTACTGCTTTAATATTTTTATTTTTCTTTACAAGGTAGATATCTAATAATCCATGATCACAGCCAACATCTAAACAAAAGGAATTAGCTTCCACTAAATCCCCTATTTTTTTTAATCTTGCATTTATTTTCATTAGTCTGTTAAGAAATCCTTTAGTTTACGTGAACGAGATGGGTGTCTTAGTTTACGAAGGGCTTTAGCTTCAATTTGACGAATTCTTTCACGAGTAACTCCAAATATTTGTCCTACTTCTTCTAAGGTTCGGCATTGTCCATCATCTAAGCCAAAACGAAGACGTAATACTTTTTCTTCTCTTTCTGTCAATGTAGCAAGTACTCCTTTTAATTCTTCTTTTAGCATTTCTACGGTAGCATATTCTTCTGGTCCCATTGTTCTTTCATCTTTTATGAAGTCTCCTAAATGAGAGTCATCTTCTTCTCCAATTGGTGTTTCTAAGGAAACTGGGTCTTGAGATATTTTATATACTTCTCTTACTTTATCTACATTAATTCCTAATTTTTTAGCAATTTCTTCATCGGTTGGTTCCCTATTTAATTCTTGAGTTAATTGTCTTTGAACACGAGCAAGTTTATTAATTGTTTCTACCATGTGGACAGGAACACGAATGGTTCTAGCTTGATCAGCTATTGCTCTTGTGATTGCTTGTCTAATCCACCAAGTCGCATAAGTTGAGAATTTGTATCCTTTTGTAGGATCAAATTTATCAACTGCTTTCATTAATCCAATATTTCCTTCTTGAATCAAATCTAAGAAAAGCATTCCACGACCGACATATCTTTTGGCAATACTTACAACTAAACGAAGATTAGATTCAGCAAGCATTTTCTTAGCTTCTTCATCGCCTTCTACTGCTCTTTGAGCATATTCAAATTCTTCATCAGATGTTAACAAATTAATACGACCAATTTCTTTTAAATACATTCTTACTGGATCATTAATTTTAACATCTTTGCTAAGTGTTAAGTTTTCAACAGACATATCTGTAGTAATTTCTTCTCCAGTGGCATCATCTGTTCCATCTTCTGAAACAATATCAATATTTGCTTCTACTAGGAAATTATATAATTCATCTAGAGTATCACTATCTACATCTAAGCCTTTTAATTGATCAGCTAATTGTTCATAAGTTACATATCCTTGCTTTTTACCAATTGCTAGTAATTTTTCTTTTCTTTCGTCTAGAGTTTTAATTTCTTCCACCATTCTAATTATCTCCTAACCTTAACTTTCTAATCTTTTCCACTATTTTAGCTTGTTCGATTGGATCTACTTCTTTTTTCATTAAATTTGTGAGCCTCTTAATTTCTTGTTTTTCGCTATATTCACGAATAACTTTGAAATACTCTAGTAACTCTTCCTTATTGGTAGTCTCTTTATAAGAACCTGCTAAAACTTTGTTTAGGAATTCTAATATATTTGCTTTATCTTGAACATAAGTATAGAAATCAGCAACATTTATCATTCCATACTGTTTATAATAATAGATTATTTCCGTACAAGTCGCTCTCATTCCTTCTGTAGGAAATATTAATCTTTCTTTTTCTACTTGGGTAATAATCCAATCATTATTCAACATAAAGTATATTATTTGTTCAAATGCTTTTTGATATTTATCTTTTTTTATTGTTGTCTTTGGTTTTATGATTTGACTTTCTTGTTTTTCTTCTTTATTCATTAAAAGTCTATTCATACGCATTTCCAGTGTATTATAACCTATATCAAACTCTTTTGCAAGTCTTTTTAGTATTACTTCTCGCCTAATTTCATCTTCTATTTTTACTGTCTCTTCTATTACTTTGTTAATATAGTTGGCTTTTTCTTCGTCAGATCGGAAATCAACATTTTCTTTTAACTTTTGCATTTTGAAATCTGTAAAGTTTAATGCTGCTTCTACTAAGTTTTTAAATCGCTCTTCGCCATTCTTTCTGATAAAACTATCTGGATCTTCTGGATTGGGAAGTGCTATTACTTTTGTTTCTATTCCTTCTTTTTGAAATTGTTCTCCTATACTAAGAGTGGCATGTACTCCTGGATTATCTCCATCTAAACATAGAATGATTGTATGAGCCAATCTTTTTATTAATTGCATTTGGTCTTTGGTTAAAGCGGTTCCCATTAAAGCAATTGTATTTTTTATTCCAATAGTACTTGCTCTTATAACATCCATGAAGCCTTCCATTACAATTACAGTATTATTTTTTCGACATTCTTCTTTGGCAATATGGTAATGGTAAAGCATTTCTCCTTTTTTAAAGATTTCTGTTTCTTTGGTATTTAAATATTTATTTTGTCCATTATCTTTATAAATGCGACCACTAAAACCAACTACTTTTCCGGTAATATCATAAAGAGGAAACATAATTCTGTCATTATATATATCGTGTGTTTCTGAGGATAAACCGATTCTATTTAGCATTACTAAATCATATGATTTACTTTCAAGTAGTTTTGTTAGATCATCTTTTGATTCTAGTGATAGTCCTATTTCAAATTCTTTTATTATTTCATCACTGATATCTCTATCTTTTAAATATTTTTTTGCCGTTTTGCCAAGGTTACTATTTAAGTTATTCTGATAGTATTTTAGGGCAAATTGATAGGCTTCATATAATTTATCATATTTGGTAGTTTTCTTTTTTATTTGGATTTTTCCAGTATCAATACCAACTTTGTCTCCAAGATATTTTAATACTTCTTTGAAATCCATATGTTCATAATTCATTAAGAAAGTAAAAACATTACCAGTGGCATGACAAGAGAAACAAGTATATATTTGTTTATCTCTTGAAACACTCATGGAAGGATTTGTATCATCATGAAAAGGACAAACTCCAAAAAAGTTTTTCCCTTTTGCGACTAATGGTATTCTCTCACCAATGATATCAACGATATCAACTTTGCTACGAATTGTATTTGCTAACTCGTTGTTCACGGTACCCCCAACCTTCCATACCAAATTATAGTAACACATTTTTTTTACTTTTTCTACCACTATTAGGACATTATTCATAAAAAAAGGAAATCTCTTTTCCTTTTTACTTTATTTTCTTTTTATTTTTCCGTTTTATAATATTCAATTGGATACATGTTACACCTCTTGATTGTTTATTATATTACTATTCATTGTAGATTGATATTTTTTTAATATGACTTATTGGTCTAAATACTTATCTTTTATTCTTCAATCATTTACATCAAATTAATAGCTTCTTTTTTTAATAGATTACTCATTATAAGTGTTTTATAACAGTATTTATACTTCCTTCATAAATCTCATCACTATAATTTGTATAATAGTCATATTTGTTTACATCTGTTGCTGAATTAATTGTTTCAATCAAGTCGTCAGTTAAAGCAAGTTCTTTTAATATTCCACAACTACTGTCATATTCAAAAATAGCAAATTCTATTCCAGTTAATTCATATAAACATTTTCTGACAGCTAGCATTGCTTTAAGATGTTTTAATTCATTATTACACTTTATTACTACTAATCCTACTACAGAATTTAATGGAATAGATATATTAACTTCATTCATTGGGGTATAATTATTATTTTTTATGTAATCTGCAGCCTGTTGTAATGTTTCGAAATCAGAGTGAGCAGCATGAAAATCACCATTTTTAAAACTACCACTACTTACACTATCAGTTAATGCAACATGTTGAATTGTTGCTAAATCATAATCAACTAGAAAACCTACATTTTTATATGTTTTAACTCCTACATTTGGAACTAGTAAAGTAGATGAGACTGATTCAAATTCATCATGCATTATCATGTCAAATTCAGTTGCCCATACTGAACAATCATATTTTATTTCATCATTTACTTTATGTAACATTGGTAAGTCAACTGCTCTAATTATTAATTTACCTTCATTATACTTATTTGTTACATAACTCATATTACCACATCCTTTATCAATTATTATGTGTTTTTTATTTACCTTTTTTTCTATTTTAGTTTATTATTCAAATACTCAAAAGCACATTCTTTTAATTCATCCATCGTTGATTTATCAGCTTTATAATCATACCTATTGAATAGTTTATTTAAGTAATCATTTTTATTTATTAACTCATAGCTTCCTTTAAATTCTAATCCAAATATAAATGCAATATATGAAACCCAAATGTCCAATCCAGTTTGTCTATCTTTACTAAAAACTGTTTTATGTTCTTTAAATGTATTATAAACTTTTTCAGTAACTTTTGAGTTTTCAAGTTCTTCTTTAGAAATATTAGCAATAGTATAAATATCATCAACAAGTTTAGATCTAAAAGAATCTATTTTATCTGCATCTCTAATTATTTTGCAATGAAGTATTTCAACATCATTCATTCCTGTTTCATCTAAAATATATTTGCTGTGATTTCCTATAGCTTTTTTAATAATTGGATAATATGATTCATTATCTACATATCTTTTAATTTCACCTTTCTCAAATAATATTTTTATTCCTAAAGATGCATGATCAAAATTGGTAATGTCTTCTCTGAATGTTTTCATTATTTTGGCTTGGTCAAATCTTCCAATATCATGAAGCAAGGCAATTATCATGGCTAATTCGGTATTTATCTTATCTAATTTTAAAAATTCACATAAATATTTGGCATTTTCAACAACTTTATATGTATGTTCCTTTTTACGATTTATTTTTTTATCATTAATATCATAATTATCATTCAAAAAATCTTCAAAATGCTTTTTAGCTTCTTCATAATTCATATTATCAACCTCTATTAAATTATAACATATTAATAAATAATAATTAAATTATAATTTCCATGTACTTACAACAAAGAAAAAGCACATAACTGTGCTAATATTAGTGTCTATTATGGGGTATATATTTCTTTTTAACCTTACTTATTTGACTTTCTGCCAGTCCATAAATTCCGTGATTTTTAAAGTCAAATTCACTTTCTAAAATTTCTTCAAAATCTAAATCCTTTTGAGGACCAAAGCATAATATAAAATCTCTTTTTTTATAAAAATCTTGATATTCTTCTGGATAACATAAATAACCTTGATGGATATGTTCTATATCAAAATCATCTCTAGCTATACATATTACTCCTTCGATTGTAGGTTCATAATACTCTGCTGGATAATCACTATGGGTACCTACTCCTACATATTGAATAGGATAATTAATACATTTTACTGAAAATGGTGTATTTTTATACTCTGTTAAATATTCTGCAGCACCATTTAAAAAATCTCTTACTTTCATAATAAGTTCCTCAAATTGGTAATTTATTCTATAATTATTAATGATATAGTCAGGTTATAGTTATTATTTTAAAGTTTTTTTATCCTTATTATTAATACTATAATAATTTTTAAAATCTTTAAATTTAATGCTTACAACATCTATTGGTAATACATTTTTGTGACATTTATATTGAATTGATTTTCTCACATGAGTATAAGATTCATCATAATTAAAGACGTAGATATATCCCTCTAATTCATCATCAACATTGACATTATCCATACTTACAAATATTTCATCAGTATTAGAATCTCTACCTATTTCAAACTTCCAATCTAAGCCTTCACTTATTTCTTTTATTTTATCTTTAAAAGCATAAGCACTTGCGACGATAAATGATGATGTCATAAATACTGCGAAATCTTCATTTTCTTTAGTACCATCTGAATCATATGCTTGTCTTTGTTCAATAACTTTCAATTTTTTAGGACTTCCGTGAAACAAAAATTTTGGATTTGTTAGACTATTATCTAAATATTTATTCATATAATCAACCTCATCTTCTATATTCATTATATCGCACTATTTTATAAACTCTAGTAGTAATAACATTATTACATTAGATCAGCTTTGTAAATTATTTAATACTTGTTTATTTTGATTTCAAATTTGTTTTGGTTTTGATACTATAATTACAATTTATAACATCTATTTTTCTAGTATTATGTCCATTTATTTGGAAATTACATGCAGAAAAATCAACATTTAAACCATTCCCAGTTATTGCATTAATGAATTCATTTCTAGATATTTTTTGAATCCTAGGTCTAGATGAAATAATATTATATTCCATATCATAAGTAATTGTTGGATTGGCTGTATCTACAATAAAGAAAGAATCTGCATCAAGTTGAGCCAAATTGAAGGCATGACTTTCACTTTTACCTTCATCTGAAGAAAAGCTTCCCAAAACATAATAAGAATTTGCTCCTATAAACGAAAATAAGTTTTGTGTTAAAGCAGCATATTCAGTACATTCAGCCATAGAATTATTCTTAAAGATTGAAATATCAAACCATTTATTATAATAATCATTAAACATAGAATTACCATATTTTTCTTTAATTTTTCCTAGTTGATTACCCATATTATCAAATGAACTACTTCGATTATTTTTATTAGTATAATCACTATTAGTTCCAAAATATTCATGAAGAAATGGGCTTACCAAGTATAGGGCATCCATTATATTTTTAATATTTTTTTGGATTAAATAATTTATAAATTCATAAAAATAATCTGTTGCCTTCATAGTATACTTAGACATCACTGGGTAATCATTAATATCTATTAAATCAGATGAAAACTGTATCGTATTGCTTGTTGATATGTAACCTTTATGAATTGCATTTAAATTCAATTCTTTATCTTGCTCTGAGTTTTGTTCTAATTCTGATAATCGAATACTAATTAATTTTTTTCTATTTTCAGTATCTGTTTCGGATAAAATCTGATTAATTGTTATCAAAATATCACATCCTATAATAATTATACCATATTAAAACTAATTTTAGACTGCAAGTTTCAACTAGCTATTTTTTAAATTTTAACCATAATACTCCCGTTTTCATTTGTTCTATATATTTTAGTTTTTTTACAAGATTTAATTTAATTCTTCAAATACTTCACCTTTCATATTTTTTATTATAATTTTTTCTTGATATTTTGCAAATTCTACGATAATAGTTGGATTAGTAATTACCATGGTAACCGTATTCCCTTCACCTGGAGCAACTTCCTCTACTATTATTTCAATTTCTTCAGCAATTGCATTCACTTCTTTAATTTTTAAACTATATCCTCCAGTATTCTTTTGACCCATGCATATAATATAATAATATGGTGAACCAGGCTCATTCAATGTATCTATATAATATCCTCTTTTTGATATATCTAGATATTTGCCAGTAAATTCTCCTTTTATTTTATAATCAACTCCCTCTATAAGTTTAGTTTTATCATTTTTATTGCAACCAGTAAAAACAAATAGACATAACACCACTACTAATATCAAAATATGCTTTTTTTTCATATAATCATCTCCTAAATTAATTATGTCACACTGATTCATATTCTCTTCAATTAAAGAGATTACTTTCTCAACTTTAAGATTAATTAAATTAATAGCTTCTCCCATATGATCAAAATCCCATGTGGTAGCATATGTTTATGCATATGGATTTAAAGTAAAAAAGACTTATTTTAATTCTTAAACCTTCTTGTCATATTATTTTATTATTCTTTTTACAATTCTTTTTAGAATTATAGCATTAGTATTTTTAACATCTTTTATTGGTTTTCCATCAATCCAAAGATTATGCTTAACGATTTTATCATCCACTATACTATAAAAACCAACTTCGTCTTCTGTGATAATAGCGTCAACTTGAATTGGAGGTTCGATTTGATATATCTCTGTATAAACCCTATTTCTTAAATATGTTCTATATTGTAATGTTTCAAAATCAGATTCACTTAAGCCATTAATAGACAATAAACCTGGATGAGTATGATAATTAACCCATATTTCCTTTGAAGGATCAAATAATAATGTCGTCACCGTTTGATAATATATAAAATCTTTACTATTATATTGTATGTGATTATTGGTCCTTTCAATGATTTCTTCTCCATTTGACTCATAATAATCTAAAAAGTAAACTTCACCATTTAATATTTTTAACCTTATTAATCCATTTTGTTCCAGTTTCGATTGAATGCACAATGATATTAGTTTTTTATATTGATCACTTCTAATATTAATTACCATAATAGGCCTCCTAATAATGAATTATTATATCATACTAACTAATACTTTCTTACAGCAATTCTATCTTCTGAACAATAATCAATTACATATTCATTATAAAAACCTAGTTGAATTTAAAACTCAACCAGGCTTCAAATATTTTTTTAGTGTCAAATTTTCATCGACAACTTCATTTTTATATTCTCTTCATATCTAAATAATTTAAACTAAACTATAAATTATTATTTGTATAATCTATTCTATGGT
This sequence comes from uncultured Erysipelotrichaceae bacterium, assembly GCA_902780395.1. Classification (GTDB taxonomy): domain Bacteria; phylum Bacillota_I; class Bacilli_A; order RF39; family UBA660; genus UBA3789. The sequence goes on along the minus strand of CACZFH010000014.1, from coordinate 37,900 downwards.
CAAAACCATCGCGACTTTAACCATTAATTTTCATATATCATCTCATTCGTTGTTGTATATCTTCTTGTGAACATTCTAGTAGTCCTTCTAATTCTTTTGACATCTTTTTATCAATACAATATGCAAAATTATTTTTATCAGAACAAACTATTAATCCTGTTCCTCCATATTGCGAGTTAACCGCATTATTCATATAAAACATAAACGCTGCTTGAGACATTATTTCATCATCTGGCTAAGGATTCTTTATACCTATCCATCGCCAGTCAGCTTCGGATCCACCATCTTCTTGAGATCTATAAAAATACCTGCCTACATCCTTAGTCTCGCAAAAATTCAAATACAATTCTGATGAATCTAGATTTAATTCATCTATTTCTACCTCATTGTTATCATCTCTCGGATATAATGATTTGGGTTTGAAAATTCTTATCATAATAACATTCCTCCTACATATAATATACATTGAAATTATTTTTTGTCAATAAACCGTATACCAGTTATGGAATATGTTGGATTCATTTCATTAATGAATTCTTTCCCACTACTTGTTTTACTCCCATGATGTCCTACTTTTAATACATCTATATCTGGTAAATTATATTTATCTTGTATTTCTTTTTCAGTAGTAACTCCAGCATCTTCCATAAACATATATTTATAACCATTAAGTTCTGTATAGATAACATTACTGTTATCATTTTCATTATCATATTCTTTTGTCTGTAAAAAATATAATTTATTGTTATCTATGTTTAGTTCTTTAATACATGAATAATATTTAATTTTCTTTTTATTTAATATCTTAATTAATTCTTTTTCTAAATCATTATATTCTCCACAATTAAAGATTACTTTTTCTACCTTGAAGTTATTTACTAAGTTAATCGCTTCTCCCATATGGTCATAGTCTCCATGTGGTGACATACGTTTATGCATACGTATTTAGTTAAAGAAAAAGAATTATCATTTTGATAATTCTTGAGCATTTTTATTTTTAAAAATATTAAATATAACTATAATCAACATTATCGCTAAACCAAATATGCCTAATACAATATATGAATGTCCTAAACTAATATTTTTAAATATCATTGATGTTATAGTACATATAATCATTTCTGAAATTGAAGTTATAAAAGTAAGTATTGCTAAAACTGTTTGTCTATATGAATCATTACATTCATTTTGAACTATTGTATTATAAATATTATTTGTTACTGAAAAGAAGCATTGGAATAATATTATGAAAGCAATAGAAAAATAATTATTTAACAATCCTATTGCAATTAAACTAAGATTAAATAATAGAGCAAAGATAAAAAACTTACTACTTTGGTCTTTATAAATACTTGCTATTTTATTTCCTACTATTGCAAATAAGCACATAATAGCTGTATATATACCAATTAATGTAGTAGAAGCGCCTATATTCGACAAATATTCTGGATGGCTCTCGGCTAATATATCAGCAAGTGGAATAATGACCATTTCTGATAATAATATATTTTTTAATAGTCTGCTACTCTTTAACAATTTATAAGATTCCTTTAATAATAATTTTGAACTGTTTTTTCTTTTGCTTTTTTCATAAGAATCATTAAAAAATAATAAAACCAAGAAATTCATCATAATAGGTATAATACTTATATAATACATCGAAACCAAACTAAATTTTGCTACTATTCCTCCAAATACCATTGAAATCAAATAACCTGAGTAATAGTATATAGACCATTTATAATACATCTTAGAATATTCTTTTTTAGCATCTACATATGAATGTAATAAAGATATGACAATTCCCTGTGATAATAAATTAGAAATAGCTGACATAATTATACCAATACCCATTACTAATACATTATCCGCATAAATATATAAAGCTGTAGCAATTAATAAAAATAAATTACTTACAAGAAGTATATATTTACGATTATATTTATCTTTTATTATTCCAAATGGTATTAAGAATATAATAGTTATTAAACTACCAATTGTTAAATAATTGATATATTCTGAATTACTAATTCCTTTTGATAAATAATATAAAACATCACATGCTCTATATAATAAAAAACTATTTAAAAAGGAATATATAAATAAGACTAATACATTTTTCTTATTCATAATTATCACCATTTAAATTATACCATACTTTTTCTATTCTTTTAATTTCCTACTTTCTTTTTCTAATTCTTTTAGACTTTTCTCTGGAGTTGGTAAATCTTCTGGCATAGTACCACCTAATCTTTTAATACTATCTCTCACTTCTTTACCTACTTCATAATGAACAGAGTTTGCAGTATATTCGTTATCTACATTATCTCTTTTTAATTTAGCATCTGTTTGAGCAATTCTAAATATATTATCTGCAAGTTCTTCACTACCCATATTATCTAATATATCTTCTCTATATCTTAGTTTCTTTCTTTTAAAAATATCATCTGCTGTTTCTCCATTATAAAGTCCTTTATATCCTGCATTATGAAATCTTGCTAAATCTTTTACTCCACTATTAACTGCAGTTTTATTCAAATTATAATTTCCTTTTCTTGTTTGATTTCTTCTATATAATCTTTTCTTATCTTCAGTTAGTTCATTATACTCTTTTTCGGAAAGTTCTTGTTTTCTTGTTTGAATTGCAAAATATGATTTAGCTAAAGCAATTATTTTCTTTCTAGGATCACAATTTAATACTATCAAATAACATGCATATCTTGATAATTTGTAATCTTGAATTTTTCTTTTAGTATTTGAACCAATACTAACCATTTTATCGGTGCCGATAAAATGGTCTAAAACATTGTTATTGCTATTTTTGCAATTCTCTATGGCTTTTTTAATTACATTTGAAAATCGTTGCCATAATGTATATTCAAGTATTGACATTAACTCTCTAGCTAACCAATATTCATTGCCAAATTCATCTATATATTTAATATCTTCAAATACTTTTTCTGTATATTCTTTTATTTCATTCATTTTATTGTCTTCCTTTCTATGGACTACAAGTCTCAATCTTGAATTTATCCTTTTTAATCTTAAACATAATACTTCCTTGTTTGTCTGTTCTATATATTTTGGATTTTTTTAGATTTTCCAATACTTCTTTATTTGGATGCCCATATCTATTATTTTTACCTACACTAATTATTGAATATTTTGGATTAATCTCTTCGATAAACTCTTTACTACTACTTGTATTACTTCCATGATGTCCTACTTTTAAGACATCTATGTTTGGTAAGTTATATTCATTTAATATTTCATGTTCTGTAGTACTTGATGCATCTCCCATAAACATAAATTTATAATCATCAAGTTCAGTATAAATAACATTTGAATTATCATTTTCATTATCATATTCTTTTGTTTGTAGAAAATATAGTTTATTCTTATCTATGTTTAATTCTTTAATACAAGAATAATGTTTAATCTTCTTTTTATCTAATATTTTAATTAATTCTTTTTCTAAATCATTAAATTCTCCGCAATTAAATATTACTTTCTCTACCTTAAAGTTTTCTACTAAATTAATAGCTTCTCCCATATGATCGTAGTCTCCGTGACTAATTATTAGAGTTTGGATTGAGTTTAATCCTTTACTTTTTAAAAAGGGAATTATGATATTATTGGTTATACTATCTGGATTTTGTCTTTTTCCACCAGTATCTATTACTATCGTTTGATTATTTAAATAAAGTATTGTAGAATCTCCTTGATCAACATCTATCACGACACCATTCTTAATAATATATAATAAGAAAAGTTTTGTAAGTGAATAGGATTTAAAGGCACAAAAATAAGAGCCTTTCGGCTCCTATTATCTTTACCCTATAAATTGTAATTTATCTTTTTAATATTTTATTTAATTCATTTTCTGCTTTTTTTATAAAATATCTATCTTTTTCAATTGGTATATCTATTTCAGATATAATCGTTTTTATTTTTTCTATACTATCCCATTCAGTATTTGGCTCTGTTTCTATCTCTATTAGAATATCACTATTTTCAATAAACTTTATAGCTAATTCAAATTTATTTTTATAATAAATAATGTCATTTTCTTTTATATTCATAATTTCATAATATCCTAATAATTTAAATATTTTCTTTGCATCCTCTATATCTAAAACATCACAATTAATAGCCTTTTGACTGATAATATCCCCATTATCTGCAATATTTTTTATTTTAAATGTAATTTTTTGAATTATTTTTCCATCATCTACAATATATCTTAAAATAATTGCTTTAGATAAAATATCTCTAGTAGTCATATTTTGAATGTCTAATGTTGATGGAATATAATAATCATCATCAAGTGAAAATTTTCTACCTGCTTTAAATCCTTGTTTTATTAGTGATTTTAATAATTCGTCTTTTGAACATATAACTTTTACTGTTATTTCATTTTCTTCTTTTTCTGACATTTAGAAAGCCCCTTTCTATAAATATAAACTAAACAACAAATTACTATTTATCTGTAAGCATATTATAACACAAAAAGAGCAAATTTTCACATTTGCCCTAAAAATTTATTAAATAATTTTATCCATTTATTTCTGTTCCATCTTTAAATCTAAATACTATGACATCCTTATCTTTAATTGTCGCACTTTCTAGCAAACTTCCCCAAACCAAACCATCAAATTTTGTCAAAAGCTTTTCTTGTTTCTTTAAAGTATTAATGTAATCTTTTATCATCTGATGCTTAGCTGCTTGTTGAGATAATTTAATTTCTAGTTGTTCAAACTTGCATTTAGTTTCATCATAGTTTTTTATTAAGGCATCATATTCTTTTTTATATTTTTCTTGATTTTGTGCTACTCTAGAATTTATATCGATTAGGTCTTGTATTTTTTCTACTTGTTCCGTTAGGCTATTTTCCAATTTTTCTTTTTCTTCTAGCAATTCTTTTTTGTTACATATCTTATCAAGTACTTTTTCTAAATTTGAAATTATCTCATCTTTACTTTCAATTAATATATTAACTACATTTACAAATCTGCTTTCGATATCTTCAGACCTTATTGCGGGTGTTTTACATTTCTCTTTTCCAGAGTATTTACTATTGCATTGATACATTACCCTTCTATACTTATCATTTGAATGCCATACTTTAGCTCCATAGCTACCACCACATTCTCCACATCTAATCTTCGCTGTCAAAATATCAGTTCCACTATACTTACCCTTAAGCATTAATCGTCTATCAATTTCTAATCTTACCATCTCAAATACATCTGGTTCTATAATCGCTGGATGGTTATTTTCAACATAGTATTGTTGTACCTCTCCATTATTTATTTTTTGCTTTTTAGTTAAGAAATCAACAGTATAATGCTTTTGAAGTAACGCATCTCCTTTATATTTTTCGTTGGTAAGAATACTCCTAACAGTTGTAGCATACCATTTTTGTTTATGTCCTGGAGTCTCTATTCCATCATTTGTTAGTCCCTTTGCAATAGCAACAGATGATGACCCTGATAAAAATTCACGATATATCCTTTTTACAATCATTGCTTGTTCTTCATCAATAACAAGGTTTCCATCTTCTCCTTTTTTATAGCCTAGGAAATTATTAAATGGCACTGATACTTTACCATCGGCAAATCTTTTCCTGTGTCCCCATTTGACATTCTCTGATATGGATCTACTTTCTTCTTGAGCTAATGAACTCATTATTGTAAGCAACAATTCTCCCTTACCATCAAATGTCCAGATGTTTTCTTTTTCAAAATAACATTCGCACCCTATATCTTTTAGTTTTCTTATGGTTGTTAAGCTATCTACAGTATTTCTAGCAAATCTTGAAACAGACTTTGTAATGATTAAATCGATGTTACCATCTAATGCAGATTTAACCATCCTATTAAATCCTTCACGATGTTTTGTAGATGTTCCACTTATACCCTCATCAGTATAAACATCTACAAATTCCCAATCTTCTCTTGATTTTATATAATTGGTATAATAATCAACCTGTGCCTCATAACTTGTTAATTGTTCTTCTTGGTCTGTTGAAACTCTGGCATATGCAGCAACTCTTCTCTTTTTTATTGTTCCAACCTGATTCGTAGATTGCTTATTTAATAATGCTGGTATTGTTGTTACTTTTTTTGTCATTTTTCTCCCTCCACATCTTTCTAAGCTTTTCTGCTCTCTCTTTTTTCTTTTCTTCAGTCCAATATTCTTTTCTGGCATTATATTCCCATTTTTCACTTACTATTTTTCCATCATTAAAATGAAATTCTAACAGGTCATCGCCAACTACAATTACTTTTTCTATTTGTTCATCAAATGCATTTGAGTCAAATTCATCTAATCCAAGAACTTTAGCTGACACTCTCTTTAATGCAATCTCATTTATAGTTTTTCCAGGACAGGCTTTTGATCCACCTATTAATCTTGTACCACAAGTCCATATGTGAGCTTTTATTCCATCAGAATTTTTAGACCTTGAATTTCTCATATAATTCCTACCACATATTGGACATTTAACTCTGCAAGAAAAACAAGTTATATTTTTACCAAAATTAGCTCTTTGACCTTCTGCTTTTCTTCTTTCTCTTTCTTCTTGAACTTGCATAAACATTTCCAAAGGTATTATTGGCTCGTGGTTATTTTCAACATAGTATTTTGGAAGTTGTCCAGTATTTTCTTTTTTTCTTCTTACCAAAGGATTTGGTGTATAAGATTTTTGTAATAATAAGTTTCCAGTATAAGTTATATTTTTAAGCATATCCCTAATAGTTCCAATATTAAAATATCCACCATTAGTTGCAATCACTCCCATCTTTTTAAGTTCTATCTCCATTCGTTCTGCCGATACTTTATTTAAATACATTTGAAATATGAGCTTTACTATTTTTGCTTCTTCAGGTTCTATTACTAAATTATCCCCATCCCAACGATACCCATATATCTTATATCTGCATTGAGGTTTCCCACTTTCAAATTTCTTTTTTATAGCCCATTTAATATTGTTACTTGTTGAGATAACCTCTTCTTGAGCGAATGAAGCAAGGATAGAAAGCATAAGTTCTCCATCACCTGTTAAGGAATTGATGCCTTCTTTTTCAAATCTAACTTCAATTCCTAATTCTTTTAAGTGCCTTACTACATTTAAGAGATCCACTGTATTCCTAGCAAACCTTGAAACAGATTTTGTAAGAATAATATCAATCTTGCCTTCCTCACAATCTTGTAACAGCCTTTTAAAGTCATTACGCTTTTCGATACCGGTACCGCTTATACCTAAATCAGCATAAACTCCTGCAAACTCCCATTCAGGATTTTTTTGTATTAAATCATTGTAGTAACTAACTTGAGCAGAATAAGAATGTAGCGTTCTACCTCTTTCAACTGATACTCTTGCATAAGCAGCTACTCTTTTAAGTTTAGGAAGGTCTATTTTTTTTGTTTCTAATTTTGTTATTTTACGCATCATACACCTCCAATTTTCCATTACTATATATCACTCTAAATGATGTATATATCAAGTGTTATTGGGCTATTTCAAAGAATAAATGACTAACTTTTGGTGTATATTTCTTTTTAAATTCAACCATCATTTGATTGTATTCTTCAATTGAAATAATCTTCTTTTCAAGCATATCTTTTAAATAATTCATTGTAATTTGATATGCTATTTCATTTTTAATTTTCATCAGAGTCCACCACCTTGCGTTTGCTAATGTAGTAACACTCCCTGGAACAATACTTTCTATTCCTTGATGGATATTCAAAATATTCTTTATTGCAAATGATGCAGTTATACTTTTGAGGAATTAACCTACGTTGCTTATCTTTATGAAGAGTCCAATAAACCTTACAACAACTATCTGAACAAAAAGTTTTATTTTTTCTTCCTGCTATTTGATAGAACTTCTTTCCACATTGTTTACACACTTGGAGATTATCTTTTCCCTTTAATTGTTCTCCAGTTTTAATGTATCCTGCTATATTTTCCTTTTTACAAAAGGATCTAATTGTATTTGGAGAAATTTCTAGCAAAGATGATATTCTTAAATACCCATATCCTTGACTTCTTAACTTTCTAATTTTTTGTCTTTGTATTTCATCCATTGACTATTACCTCCTAAATAACAGTCAAAAATTAGTATGTGATTTTTAACCTATAAACAAAAAAAAATAGCTTTTATCATCACTTGACTTTTAATAAAGAAAGAGTGATATATAAAAGCTAGGAGGATTAATTTTATGTATGATGAAATAAATCAAAATAAATTTGTGCTTGATTGCGAACGTTATATTGAAGAGAATGTTGCAGCACCTTATATTGCATTTTATCTGGCAAGAGGTTATTCATTAGATGTTCTTGGCACGTCATCATTGAAACAGCATTTTAATTCGGCAGCAGATGTTTTCAATATCTATTTTGAAAATACTGATAAAGTTATCACTGATATAAAACAAATATTGAAAGAAAAGTATAAATTAGAAATAGTTGAAGAAAATCCATTAAAATTAAAAGAGATATGATTTTGCTTTCATATCTCTTTATTCTTCAAAAAATTTTTCAATACTGACATCTAAAACTATGGATATCTTATATAGGGTTGTTAATGATATATTGTTTCTGTCATTTTCAGATTCAATCCTTTTCAAATGATCAGGAGTTACATCCACAGCTTCAGCTAAATCCATCAGTCTTACATTCTTTTCGTTTCTGTACTTTTTTATATTTTGGCATATGACTGACTTGATGTTTTTATTGAAATTATATTCTTTCATATCAATCACCCTAATAGATATTATTCCATTTTTTTTACAAAAAATAAGTGACCTTCCGTGCCGAATTTCCATTTTTATGGTATACTATTTATGAATCAAGCAAAAAAGGAAAGGAGTAATTGTATGGACTATGAAAAATTGTCTAAAGAAGAGCTAATCGAAGCACTAAAAGAATCACAAGATTTAAACAAAAAACTTTTAGATTTAATGGAAATACAAAATAATAAATTTACCGAAATTTCCATCAAAGCATTAGAAGAACAAATTAAATCAAGACATAATTTTTTAGCAGAGTTAGAACAAAGTGAACCTCCTAAACTTTTTAAATCTTTACATCGTGATTGGGAAAACAAAGTTCACTACACAAGAAAAGACATTGAAGAATTAGACAAAAAGTTATTTGAAGACTATACCGAGTATGGAGAGTTCATTGAAAAAATGAGCAAAAAAAATAAGGACAGCGAATAAGCTGCCCTTTTGTTATGGTATTAATAATTTTTGACCTACGCTTATGATGTTTGGATTTGCTATATTATTAGCTCTTGCTATCTCTGGGTATTTGTTTCCATCACCATAATATTTTTTAGCAATAGCCCATAAAGTATCACCCTTTACTACTGTGTGATATTTTGCAGATGGTTTTGGTGTAACTCCTAATCTAGCATTTACTATTGATTGAATTACAGCATAATCATAACCCGCATTAGTAAGTGCATTTTTTCGATCAGCACCATTACCCCAATTTCCATTAATGACTTCTGTGGCAATTTCATCATTGCTCTTTTTTGTTGGCTCGATTTTTGGAGTTTCTGGTGTTCCTTTTAAATAACCATTTAATCCAGCTTTTTTAATTATAGTTGGATAATCTTTATATGCATAATCTGTATCAACTCTCATTCCAGAAATATAACCACTTGATGAATTTTGCCACAAACCATAATCACCATATTTAAATGAAGGCTTATTGCTAGTCCATACTGCAAGCCATTTATCATACATAGATAATTTTGCAGTATCTATGAAATTATTAAAGTAATTACTATTAGCATAAATACCTACATAGTATCCTTTATTTTCTAAATATTCACAGAAACCTTTTATTGCATCTGCCATTCTTGATTTTCCTACTTGTTGGTGTCTATCTTCTTCAACATCCATATAAATTGGATATTCAAATTGCTTTCCTCTTAGGTATTCCTCTTGCTTTTGATTGATTGTAAAAATCCTCAAAACAATTATCTTTATTTTTATTAGTGCCATCTCCACCCCAACCAGTAAAACCAGCTCTTAAAATTAAAAAATCAACATTTGACTTTACTACATCAAAGTTGATTCCTCTTTGGTATGAAGATATATCTAGACCTTTTCTTTCCATGTTATTCTCCTCCATTCTTACTTTTTAATTGTTCCAATGTTTCAATGATTACTTTAGGTAGTGGCAACCCCATAGAGCCCCAATTCTCTAGAATTGAAATTCCTTCGTTTGCTACAAAAAAATAGATTACAAGAGTTCTAATTGCACCAGTTTCTCCAGTTATTCTGTCTAACTGAACCGATAGAGCAACTATTATCAAGTAACCTATTTTCTTTACTATTCCTTTAGCACCAATGATGCTATTGAGCTTTTTCTTTGTTATTGCCTCACATACTCCTGTAATATAATCGAGTAATATGAAAACTAACAATGTTTTAAGTGCCACATCCAAGCCTCCTAAAAAGTACACTACTGTTGTCAGTACCGTACCTGTTATAAAATTAAAAATTGATTTCATTCATTTTCCTCCTATCTTTGAATGTATGATAAACTACACGAAGTCCCTGATGGTTCACTTGCTGATAATTCCCATTTTGGTGTCACTGTAACTCTTTCAGATACATTTGCAATATAATTAGGCTTACAATAGGTCTGTGTACTATATACCCATAAATCGTAATCTATATTTGATTTGCTTATTACTTTCACATTAGTATTACTTGTACTAAACGATGTTTCTAATGGATACAGTATTGCATTGCAACCCAATCGACCTTCATTACTTCCAGTCCATCCTAGCTGCATTATTAAATCAATATAGGCATTTTGATTTGTATTACCATTATTTCCCGCACCTATAAATATCTTAAAATATGCAAATTCCCCTTGATTATGACTATCAAATTTAAAATTACATATTTTTACCCAATTTTTATTATTCATAACTCCCGTATTCATTTTAATTTCTTGAAATTTATCTTTAAAATTATGTTTGTTATGACTGATACTTGATGTATCCAAGTACGTATTATTTCTAAATTTTATAGCTTTACTCATGCCGTTCTCCTCCAAGTATATATTTGTACATCAGTAACTATAAATCCACTAATCGTTACATTATAAAAACTCCAGTTATTTGATGAACCCGTCACTTGATATTTAAGATTGCATCCTGGACTTGAGTATCCCATTGTTGTTTCTAAAGTTATTTCTGACTCCTTAAAAAACTTACTTGAACCAATATACCTAAAGGTCTCTGATGACCACGTTCCAATACTGTTAGTTGCAATATTGTTTATATACATTGTTATTTTATTATCTCCACCAGTTCTACCTTGAAAGGTTAATTTATATTCTTTATGGCATCCAGAAGGAACTGCTATATTACTAAAAAGTCCGCTTATTAAAGAATAATCATAAGCACCTAATATATTTGTTTTTCCTACATTTCCAGTACCACTTAATCCTGGATGCAATACTTGGCTCCCTATCTGTTGTCTCTCATATCCACTATGAACCAATGCCCACGTACCATCAAAAATTGTTGAAGGATTTGTGTTTGAAGTAGATTTATAAATAGCACCTACTGGCATATAAGCACATGGATAAATATGCTCATTATTTTTATTTTTAAATCTTATTCCCTTACTCATCTATGACACCCTCTTCCACACATAAACTGCTAAATAAGGTGGCATATTATTATGAGCTTTACTTCCACCTGTGTATGAAGTTGAAAACGAACTATATGTATAGTTTCCAAGATATTCTGCACCAATTGCACTACCACTAGGAGATAAATGAGCACTTGGATCTCTAGAACCAACTCCATGATTATGAGAAGGCATTTCATCAATGGTTAATTTATGAGTACTTTCTCCACCAGTACTTCCATTAGAATATGTACTCCCACAGGCTAGTAGAAATCTATCTTTTATTTGCTCCCATGATCCGCCAAATATAGTACTTGGATTTGTGCTATTAACAGATAAATAAATACTTCCAACTGGATAATAAGGACAAGGATATATTTTTTCTCCAGACCTATTTTTTAATTGAATAGCTTTACTCATAGATACCTCCTACCAACTTGAAATAACATCATACTCTAATACTTGGCATCCATTAACTTCTAATGATTCACTATTCGATGGAAAGCAATTGACTCCAACTGATAGTTTTTTAGTATCAACAAATAAAATAAATTTTCCTTTTGCTAATGTTAAATTATAAGTTGTTGTTCCAAAAGCATCAGTTAATACTATCTTGAAATCCCACGCATAGTTCTTATCTTTTGATATTGTTATTTGAGTATTATTATTTATTGTAGTTAATGATGAGTAAGAACTATCCGTTGTTTTCTTAAATTGATATTTAATTGTAAGCGTATTTTTAGAATTAACGCTTGAATAAGATGCATTTACTTTTAAATACGTTTCATTTTCATAGTTATTTTTTCTTTTCAAAGATATTACAGCAGTAGGCAACGACCATGCTAAAAAAGTAACAGTTTTAGTAGCTGTAGTTGTATTACCTCTACTATCTGTTACTTTTACGGACAATGTTAAATTGCTAGATGAATTAATTGTTCCAAAGTCGATATTACCTGCACTGGTTATGCTTTTAGTCACATTATTTATTGTTGCATCATATTTAGTAATACTTGCACCTTTCTTTGCGGTTGCACTTGTTATTGTAACTAATAACTTTGATAAACTCTGAACCATATGCTGATTATTTCCTGTAACTGCTGTTGTTGTACTATTGTTATCCTTATATGAAACATTACTTGATGAAAAGGTTGGATTCCCATTAATTATCGAAAGTGTCTTTGTTATTGTTGAATAGAATGTGTTTCCACCTATTATCGTTCTAACATAAAAAATAACACTTCTACTATTACTTGTTGTGCAGGCATTTCTTAAAACATTCCTTTCAGTCTCTGTTAAATTAAATGTATAAGACGAGCCAGTTTTAGAAATACCTCTATATGCAATATCATCTCTTGATCCTGTTAGTGAGATACAAGCATCCAAGTTAGATACACTATTCCCTGCAGGATTTGAATAACCTATCGATGGATTTTGTTCATCATTAAAGTCAGGTGCTGATGTCAAGTTAGCCTGTCTTGGTATACTCGTTAAAGACCACGAACCACTACCACTGACATTTCTTGCATAAGTATAAATACCAGCCTCAGCACTCGCACTAAAAGATTTCGTACCATCAGAGTTATGTCCTATTGTCGCTTGTCCTGTTGCAACAACCGTATCACCATAAAGAGTAATTCTATCATCTTGTCCTGTTTCATATACTGTACTTCCATTTATAACTACTTTAAAGTTACCTGCTTTATACCAAGATGTAGTTGAACCACCAGCACCCTTTAATGACCAGTTTATTGTTGTCCTATTATTTGCAATATCCTGTGATGCTATGCTCCAACTAAATACTAAATATCTTACACTATATGCACTTGTATTGAATGAACCACTACTTGCCATCTACTCACCTCCTATGTTAATGGAACTATACCAATTCCTGTATTATCTGTAGTTTCTATTCCTAGCCATCTTGCTAGACCACACAATGTTATTTCTTCTTCTATTACTGATTTCTTCATATGGAACTCATCACCATTCATCCAGAATACTCTTGCACCTGTATGGTCGTAACCTGTAAATTCTTCTGGATTAATTACAACTCTACTTCCATCAAGTCCATAAATGCATATTCCGTTTTCATCAAATGTTCCTATTAATCTATTTGAAATGTCATAGATTTCAATTCTACCTGCCTCGTTAATTCTTGCACCAACTTTGAAAGTACCACCTTTTACTTGGTTTGCTGTCATATTAATAACATTGATATTTTGCATATCCAATGTTCCATCAATAAGCCATGCAGAATTAAAATTTCCATCAATACCATTGTTTGAAAAACCTATACCTTGAGCATTTATCATCATTACATTTGTAGCTGTTTCTTTTGGCAAACTGTCAACAACTAAAATCCTATCACCTTCATAAATAACATAGCTGTTTCCAAGCTTACCCCATATTTTAGAGGTTGCCTCATTTAGTTCATTTTCTAAAGTTACTCTTACAACTTCATTTGCTGATGTTATTTGTTCCTTTGTATCTCCTTTTATGGCTTTAACAAGATCCTTTAATTGAGTCTTAAAGTTACCAAACTCTATCTCTGTGTATTTATCTCGAATACAATCATATTTTAATGAGATTACATTTGTTGTTATTTTTATTCCAAGCTTTTCATGTTCTACTACGATTACATCTCCTAAATCTACAACACCTTCTATATGAGCTTTTACTTTATAATTGCATTTGAAGTACTGATTTTCCTCAAGATACGCTATTGCTTGAGTTCTTAAATCAGATATTAATGTTTCTCTATACTCATCCTCTTTTAGGTTTCCATCTTCATCTTTGTAATCATCTTGGTTTATATCCTGGTCAAATTTAATAACTTTTGTATAAGGAATTGAATATTGCATTGCTGCCTCAAGATAAACTTCTGGCAAAGTTATTCCATCATAACCAACTGGGAGTATTTTGGTTACAACATTGTCCCAGTTTTCTTTGACTTCTATATCTTTTGAGTTCTTTCCATATTTAATTACAATGCCTCTATCTGCTCCTATCGTATCTTTTACTCCAATAACCCAATTGTCTCTATATAAGTGTCCACCCCATTTTTCAACAACGATTGCAATTGCCTCTTCTAAACTTTTTCTAATAACTCTAGTAGAGTTAATCCTTGTAATATCTGATATTGTTGTGAATGGTGTTCCAACATCACAAGCACTATTTAAATGATCCAACGCATCGTTGCAATCTTTATCAACTACATTTGAATCAACAATCACATAGTTTTGAGAGTCTTTCCAAAGATGATATCCTTTAACAGAAATCTTTGTATTTTTCTTTTCAGGATTAGTTAATCTAAATCCTTGCTCTCCCCATCTAGTTTTTGCTCTTACTATCATTCCTTCTTGAAGGTATGGTAAGTCCTCGATTGATGACTCAATAGTTATATAGTAGTCGCCATTATCTTCTATAAAGACTTCTGCTTTATTTGGATGTAATATCTTTAATCCATTGTGGTCAAATAATCTCTCGTCTGCATCATAAACTTTAATCATTACAACCACCTCGACTTCGGTTCGATTTCTATTTTGGTTAAAGTTCCAGTCCAAGAAATAGTATTAATACCTACTTGTAATTTAGGAAATTCTCCAAGCATATTTCTATTTTTATAAACGCCTTCAAGGTATGCCTCTTCCTTTAAACTATCAATTGTTACTCTAGACTCTCCACTTGGAAATGTATATTTGAATATGTTTATTCCATTAACTGCTATTTCAACTGTCCCAGAGCCTTCAAGCATAAAAATAGGCTTAGAAACTTCTAAGCCTTGATTCTCAACTTCCACTGATGTTTGAGTAGTAATATTTAAACTAACCTTACTTTCATCCTTTAAATACTTAAATGGTTGAACATGAAATTTAACCGTTGCTTTTCTAACTTGTAATAGTCTTTCATAATCAACATCATCAAATATACTAGCAATATACACTTTATCTGGTTCATCGCTTAAAACTAGCTCTCCATCTCCTGTGAAATATTTTATTACTTCATTAATATCATAGTTTCTAGCTAGTCCTATTCCTACATTTTTTGTATAGCTTTCATATCCTACTTTTTCTATAATGTCTCCATCTCTACCATCAATTTCAATTTTATCTACTCTCATTTTTGGCTTTGTGATTGGAGGTGTATTAGTGATAATAAGTCCTTCTATTTCTCTGCTTGATTTATTCTTCCATATTATTTCTGCCATTATCCATACACCGCCCTTTCTACATTATCTATTACCAATTCTCCAAAGACATCTTCTGATATTTTTATGCTCATTCCATTTAGGGCTTGTTGAAAAGCACTAACTAAACTATCTTTTGAATATGAATCAACATTCATTCCAATACTATCAACATCGGCATTCATACCAATATTGAAATCAGTAGGAATTGCATCTTCCATCATATCAGACACACTATTCATTTCTTGAGTGAAACCTTCTCCTAAACCTAAAGCAAGATTTGAACCAATCTCATCTCTAAATACTCTTGATGGAGAATGAATACCAAAGAAACTTTTAATACCATTAAGAATTGATTTACCAAAGCCTTTGATTTTATCTAGCACCCAATCTTTAGCATTATTGATACCATTCCATAAACCTTGAATTAAATTTTTACCTACTTCTGCTAATGATCCTATACCATTTTTAAATCCATTAACTAAAGCAGATACGATTTGTGGTACTGCTTTTACTATTTCTACAATGATTGTAGGCAAGTTCTTAATCAATGCTACAAATAACTGAACTCCTGCCATTATAATTTTATCGATGTTTCCAATTAAAGCATTAACTATTCCAGTTATTATTTTTGGTATAGCGTTTACTATGGTTGTTATAATTTGAGGAAGTGCTTGTATAAGTGCAATAAGCAAATCAATACCTGCTTGAATAATAAGTGGTATTGAATCCAATAATGCATTAAGTAGCCCATCAATTATTTGTGGTATTGCCTCAACTATTGTTGTTATAATGTCTGGCAATGCAGCAATTAATGATGTAAGAAGTTCTATTCCTGTTTGGATTATTTGTGGTATTGAATTTAGTAGGAAAGTAACAATACCATTTATTATTTCAGGAAGTGCTGCAATAAGAACTGGAAGTGCTGTGATTAAACCTTGTGCTAATCCCATTATTAATTGAAGTGCGGCATTTAAAAGCATAGGTAGGTTTTCAATCAAACCATTAACAATTGTAATAATCGCCTCTACTGCAGTTGGAATTAATGTAGGCAATAATTCTCCTATTCCTTCAATCAAAGAAGTGAAAATAACAACAATTGCATCCATCAATAAAGGTAGGTTTTCCACTAATGTTTCTATTATTGTGGTTAATGCCGTAACTACTGTTGGAATAAGCTCTGGAATTAAATTTAATATTGTTTCAAGTAAACTTGAAAAAAGTTCTGTGACTGCCTCTAATAAGGTTGGCAACATTTGACCTATTGCACCTAAAAGAGCATCAAGAACTGTTGGTAAGACTGATACTATATTATTTAAAACTGGAGTTATATTTTTAATAACAGTATTTAATGAATCAGCTAGGTTTTTAACCAAGACTTGCATATCTGCATCGGCATTACCAAATCCAGTTATTAAGTTTTCAAACGCACTCTTCATAGCATTTGCTGAACCTGATATTGTCTTTTCAGCCTCTGCCGCTGTAGTACCTGTTATTCCCATTTCAGTTTGAATAACATGGATTGCAGAATATACATCATTTAAGTTAGAAATGTCATATTTAACACCACTGATTTTTTCGGCATCTTTCAATAACCTTTCCATTTCAGTTTTAGTACCACCATAACCTAATTTTAAGTTATCCAACATTGTATAATTCTGCTTTGCGAAACCTTGGTATGCACTTTGAATTAAAGACATATCAGTACCCATCTTATTAGCGTTATCTGACATATCAACTATAGCTTGATTTGCTGCTCTTGCTGCTGCCTCGGTATCTCCATTTAATGATGATATTAAACTAGCACTAAATGAAGTAACTGTACTCATATATTCATTTGCAGAAAGACCTGCTGTTTTATAAGCATTGTTGGCGTCATTAAAGACTTGTTTTTGTGCTGCAAGAAGTGAGTTATATTTTCCTTCAACTTCTCCTACACTTTTACCAACACTTGCTGCATATTCTTCAACTGAAGATGCCTCTGTACCAAATAAGGTTTTAACACCACCTTCAAGCTGTTCAAATTCTGCATAAGCTGATACAACTTTAGATGCTAGAGCAACTGCCGCAGCTCCTGCCGCAACAGCTACTGCTCCCATCGTTGCACCTATTCCTTTTAAGACTGATCCTAGCTTTTCAAACTTGCCATTGCTATTTTCAGCTTTGTTTCCTGCATCATCTATGTCATTTCCCATCTTATCTGCACTTTTAGATACATCATCCATTTCAGTTCCAGCACTATCAAGTGCAGCCTCATTGGTTTTCAACTCTTTTTCCATAGAATTTAATTCAGCAGTAGCATTATTTAATTTAATCTGCCATTCTTGAGTTCTTTTATCATTTTCTCCAAAAGACTCGGAAGAGTTATTTAAGGCATTTTTTAATAATTCTATTTTTTGTTTTTGTGCATCTATTTCTTTATTTAACACTTGGTTTTTAGCTGTTAATGATTGTATAGAAGTATCGTTTTTACTAAATTGGGATTCAACTACCTTCATTTCAGATCCTAGAACTTTGAAACTTTGGTTAATACTATAAAGAGCACTCTTGAACTCCTTTTCTCCTTCGACACCTATCTTCAATCCGAAATTATCTGCCATTATAACTCACCTCCTTAAATCCCATCTGGAATAATATCGTCTATAAAGACTTCTCTCTTTGGTTTAGCTATTCCATTAAATTGTCTATGGCATTCCCATAAATCTAGTAGTAATCCAAAAGGCATAAGCCATACCTCTTCATAAGATAGATTTAAATGAGCTAAACCATAATATAAAAGTCGAGTAAATAATTCTTCATCACTTACTCGACTTCCACGTTTTTTGAATTTTCTTCACTTTCTATATTTCTTTTTGTTCCTTTATATAAACAATCTGTTATAGCTTGTTTATAATCTGCTAAATCAAACGGAGTTGTTAAGACTTCAACTTCTTCTTCAGTTAATAACTCTTTTTGATTATCTTTATTTTTAAAGTTATGAATTAAAATTGACTGATTTGCTAAAAGACATATAAGCCATACTATTTCTCCAAGAGCCATTTCAAAGTTTTCAGCTTTCATTAGTTTATCTCCTAAATTTTCTAAACCACCATATCTTCCAGCTATTTCCTTTGTTGCTTTTGTTGTTAAGATTAACTCATACTCTTTATCACCAACTTTAATCTTACTTACTCTTTCAGTTTCCATGACTTACCTCCATTTTATTTATCGCCAGTAGTTGTTGTAGTTGTTTTTGTACTGTTTCTTGTATATGTTGGTTCATATACAGCATCATACCAACCAGTAATAGTTGCATCGCTTACACCTGTGTCACCTTCAGTAACTTCAGCTTTCCAAGGATGCTTTCCATTGCTATCTGGTTTATTTCTACAAAGTACTGTACCTTCAATAGATGGCGTAGAGAATGTGATTGAATCACCTTTTGTTGCAAGACTTGCTGCAGGTATTCCAAACTTAACTCTATAAAGCCAGTAATATTTATATTTACCATTTGATTTTTTTGCTCTAAATCCAATAGCAACTGGGCTTCCAGCATCTTGACCACCTGATATTAAAACATTATTGATATCTATTTGAGCTCCAGTTAATTCTGATGCTACATTAATTCCAATATCATCAACACCTAGTGTTAAAGTACCACTTTTAAATTCCTTTACTATTTCTGCTGCAACATCATCTGCATAAAGAGTTGCCTCTGCAAGTTCAACAGAAAGTTCTGCAGATATAGCTTTTGCAAGAATAGTTGGTGTTCCATATGTTTCATTACCAGATGCATCTTCAGTAATTTTTGAATAATATAATTTATCTAAACCTATTGTAGCCATTTATATTTCCTCCATTTCATAATATTTTGCTACGTCTATGTTGTAATGATGAAACCCTGTATCGTTTTCATATTCAACATATCGTTTATCTGTTATCGTAAAATTGTTATTTAATAATCCATTTACGATTCTCTTTTTTAATTGCATATAGTTTCCTTTTGTAAATATAGATAGTCTAACTTCTGATGTTTCATACTTTGGTTTATCATCACAGAATAATGAAAAGTTATCTGATATAGGAACTAAAACAACATACTCATCTAATGCTTTGTCGCTTAATTTAGCTGTTTCAGTTTGTATCGACATATCACTCAAAAGTGTATTTAATTCGGACAATACTGTCATATGTTGTTTACCTCCTTATCAAATGTTGATTTCATTACTTCTATGCATTTTGCTTTTGATGATGCTTTTGCAGGTTTCATAAATGGTTTTGCAACTTGACCTGATTTTCCATATTCAATAATATTGGCTAATTTTGCGTTGCTAGTTCCATCTCTTCTTGTTTCAGCAAACCCAACTTTAATATTGTAATTTCCATTCCTGTCCAGCCTTACTTCTGATAGTCCCAATGCTCCTTCAAGCTCTCCTGTGGATCTTGATTTGTATTTTGTGCCACTACCCACTACTGAACTTAAATTGCTTTTTACTTTTGAAAGAACTACCTCTCCTCCAGCTTTCAACATCTTTTCACAAATTTCATCAGTCTTATTTCCAAGCTTTGATAATTTTTGTAGATATTCTTCAGGTAATTGCACATAAGCCTTAGCCATTTTGAATCACCTTCTTTGCTAGGATTTCAATATACATATTTTTTCCTTTAACATCCTCAATTGAAGTAATTTCAAAGTTCTCATCATCACACAAAATAGTCATATCAGTTGAGAGTTTTGTTCCTGGAATAGAACGAATAATAAAGAGGTCAGTTGCTTCAGTAAAAGTAGTTCTATTTGCCCACTTTTCACTTCCGTGTCTTCCCTCTCTATATCCTCTAACTCTTGCAACTGTTATTTCTTGTTTTGTTGAAAAACCATCTTCATCTTTTACATTTTGGATACTTTTTATTTCAATAAATTTATTCATTTTACCAAAGCTCATGAACTACACCTTCCAATCTCTATTAAGTCTTAATAGTAGATTTACTGTGTTCCATACTTGGCTTGATGCATTTACATTGTCAGCAAAGAAACCACCTGTTGAACCATCCCTACTTTCATAGAAATGACTAACAAGCATAATAATTGCTTGTTTTGTTGTTTCTGACATTGCATTTTCTTGATAGTATCCTTCTTCTATATGCTGATAGCTTTCTGCATAAGAGATTGCAGCAGTGATGAATTGTATTAGTAATTCATCATCTACTGAATGTTCTAATATAAGATTTTGTTTTACTTTAGTTAATAACTCTTCAATCACTGCTATTTACCTCCTTTATTATTTTGAAGACTATTCTTCAATTTTTAAGATTTGTACAGCTTCTGGAAGTACTAAAATTCCATCAACTCTTTCTTTTGCAACATAACCAATCATTCCGTTACCAGCGAATAATTCTGTAAGTTGTTTGAATGATCTTGCACCTCTATCACCAATGTTGTAATAACTAAAGTCACCAAATGCGATTGAGTCTTCTGGTGCATATTGAGATGTATATACAGGGTAACCTAATAATTTATCTGGTTCTCCTGCAATTAATGATGGTTGCCACATATAAGCACCGTTATGATCCTTGTATGTTCTAATTTTTGCTATCATTTTGTCATTTAAGATAAATGCAGCATTTTTTCTATAAGCTCTCTTTAAGCTGTATACAAGTTCAATAATTGCATCTCCCTCTGTTGCCTCTGTTGTGATGTATGTTCCACCACCATTTTCAGCAAAGATACCAGTTGGTTGTCCATTCCCTGTACCATTTAAAAACGCATTCTCTTCAGCATTTCCGATTGCTTTACCAAAGCTATCAATCAAGAAATTCTCTAAACCGAATGCGTTATCATATAATAATTCTTCTGTAACTTTAACAGCTACGTGTAATTTGTGGGCATCTAGTATTTTTTGCTCGAATTTAGCGTCACCAAATGTTAGTGTTCCACCTTCTTCAATCCAAGCTGCGGCAGGTGTTGTACTTGCTATATTGATTTTGTGTTCTCCACTTGTTTTAATCTTTGTAGCTAATGCACGAACCACATTATTATCTTCTAATTTTTGGATTAATCTTGTGTCATATTCATCTGGTACTAAATAACCACCATCAGCATCTACACCTTCTTGTAATACGTTTGATACTTGTCTAAAGTTTGAACGTAATGCATTTAACATTGCCTCTTTATATTCATTTGAGGCTCTTCCTGTTTTTACTTCGTTATCTGCTTTTAAAGGCTTTGTAACGATTGGACTATTAACAGGTTTATTTAATTCGTTTTCCATGTTTTCCATTTCCTCCATTCTTTCTATTTCTTTGCTATAGTTTTTTATTTTTTCTTCCATAGCGTTATAAGTTTCGGCATCTTCTTTTGAAAGAAGTCCGTCCTTATCTCTTTTACTTTCTACGAAGGCTTTAGCACCTTCCCAAGCTTTATTTCTAGCTTCTCTTAATTCTAAAATAGTCATTTTTATTACCTCCAATTTCTTATTAATTCCAGACGTTCTAATAAACTGTCTGATGCTATTTCATTTTTTGTTTTCTGTGCTATCTTGCACTTTTCTGCCATCTTCTCAATTAATGAGTTAGTAACAGATGCACGAGAAAACGTCATGCTTACATTAGGAACTTCAAGCTCATCCTCTTCTGTGTTTCTTTGCATTATTTCATCTGCAAATCCAAGTTCAATGGCACTATTAGCGTCCATCCAAGTTTCAGCATCCATAAGATGTGATAACCTTGCTCTTGATAAGCCTGTTTTGATTTCATATGCATTGATGATTGATTCCTTAACTTCATCAAGCATAGCTATGGCTTTTTGCATTTCTGCTGTATCTCCTGCTGCTATTGTTGCAGGATTGTGGATCATAATCATTGATACTGGAGATACGATTACTTTGTTTCCAGCCATTGCAATTACTGATGCTGCACTTGCTGCAATTCCATCTATTTTTACTGTTACGTTACCTTTGTAATCCATCAGCATATTGTAGATTTGAGCTGCTGCAATGCAGTCACCACCTGGAGAATTAATCCATACGGTAATGTCTCCCTCACCACTATTTAATTCATCTTTAAATAATGCTGGTGTTACTTCATCATCGAACCATGACTCTTCAGCTATTGTTCCATTTAGAAACAGTATTCTTTCTTGACTTTGAGTTTCGGTTTCCTGATTTGTTATCGTTTTGTTCTTCCAATTCCAAAACTTCTTCATTTTTTTCCTCCTCTCCTTTAGGTCTATATGCTGCACCTACTTCAGTGATTGGCATCATGTTTCCGTTTACCATGTATGTGTTTCCACCTTCTTCATCTGGAATTAAATCTAGGTTTTCAAGTTCTCTTACATCATTTGGTGACATGAATCCATTTTGTATACCAATGCTATATCCACTCATTCTGCTTTGATAATCTCCACGAAGTAAGCCATCAACATTAAACTTAATAAAATATTTTTTCTTTTCCTCTTTAGTTAATAACGACCTTATAAGTGTTTGCTCCCATCTTGAAACCCAAGGGTCAAGTGTATATTTCACAAACTCCAACGATTGTTGCTCTATATTAGAAAAACTCGACTTTTCAAGGTCACCAACCATATGTGGTGGGACTCTAAAAATTCGAGCTATCTCATTTATTTGAAATTTACGAGTTTCTAAAAATTGAGCTTCATTTGGAGAAATAGAAATAGGAGTATATTTCATACCTTCTTCAAGTACAGCTACTTTGTGAGAATTTTGACTGCCTCCAAAAGTTTCATTCCAACTTTCTCTTACTTTGGTAGGATCTTTTAATGTTCCTGGATGTTCTAACACACCACTAGGTGCAGCACCATTCGCATAAAACTTGCTACCATATTCTTCTGCTGCTATTGCAAGACCAATCGCATTTTTAGCCATTGCAATTGGAGAATACCCAACCAGTCCATCAAATCCTAATCCAGGAATATGTAGGACATCCGTTGCACTAAGTCTAACTGTTACACCTTTATTGATTGGAGCCTCATCTGTACTTGTTAAATATTCGTAGTATAATTTTCCCTTTTCATCTCTATTAACTGTCATTCTATCTGGCATAAGTGGATACAATGCTATGATTTCGCCTTTTCCATTTCTTATGATTTGTGCATATGCATTACCCCATAATAAAAGATGAGTCATAAGTGTTTCTCTAAACACAAAAGACGTCATCTCTGGATTAGGTTCATCATGCAATAGAAAATACAATGGATGTTCTATTGCTTTCTTTTTACTTCCGTTTTCATCATACTTGTAGAAATGCAATGGCAAACTAGCTACTGCCTCCGACAAAATTCTCACACAGCTATAAACTGCAGTCATTTGCATAGCAGAGCGTTCATTTACTCTCTTGCCACTTGTTGATCCTCCCATAAAAAAGCTATAGTTACTTCCTGGCGTTCTATCTTTAGGTGCATCCCTCGACCTAAATATGCCACTAAAAATTCCCATATTTAATCATCTCCTCCTATAAGAATAAAATTCCTCTGTTATCATAGACACTTTCACTTAATGTGCTGCCACATCTTATTGCTCTATCAAGTGCCATGATTGTTGCTATTACTCCATCTATCTTTTCAGTAGATTTTTCTTTGTCTGCTTTGATGTTTCCAGCAGGGTCAGTTTTAATAAAGACATTGTCCATATTCCATCTTAAGATTGGATGACCTCCGTGAACTAATTTCTTTTCAAGAGTTAATTTCATCAATTCTTTAGTTGGTGGACTCATGTCTTTAAATCCCTGTCCAAATGGAACAACAGTAAATCCCATGTTCTCTAAATTTTGAACCATTTGAACTGCTCCCCATCTATCAAATGCTATTTCTCTGATATTGAACTTCTTTCCAAGTTCTTCTATAAACTTTTCAATATATCCATAATGAACTACATTTCCTTCTGTTGTTTGAAGGTATCCTTGCCTTTGCCATACATCGTAAGGAACATGATCCCTTTTAACTCTTAAATCAAGAGTATCTTCTGGTATCCAAAAGTAAGGTAGAATAATGTATTCTTCTTCATCATCTCTTGGTGGAAATACTAAAGAAAAAGCCGTTATATCTGTTGTAGATGACAAGTCTAGTCCTCCATAACACACACGACCTTCTAGTTCTTCTTCTCTTATTTTTCCAGCACATAAATCCCATTTATCCATTGGCATCCATCTTACTGATTGTTTAACCCATTGATTTAATCGCAACTGCCTGAATGCATTTTCTTCTCCAGGATTTTGCTTTGCTGACTCACAAGCGGCTCTTACTTTTTCTTCTGCTACTGTTATTCCAAGTGATGGATTTGCTTTTCTCCATACTTTTGGATCAGTCCAATCTTCGCTTTCATCAGCACCATAAATAACTGAATAAAATGTAGGGTCAATCTTATTTCCTTTTTCAATGTCTTTAGCTTTTTGATGTATTTCATAACAAATTGAATTAGTATCATTTCCAGCAGTAGTTATCAGAAAATACAATGGTTGCATTCTGGCATCTCCAGAACCTTGAGTCATTACATCGTATAGTTTCCTATTTGGTTGTGTATGTAATTCGTCAAATATAACTCCGTGAGTATTGAAACCATGCTTGTTTGCAACATCTGCTGATAACACTTGGTATGAACTATTTGTTGGTTTATATATTAATTTCTTTTGTGACTCTAATATTTTTACTCTTCTTGAAAGTGCAGGACAGAACTTAACCATATCTACTGCAACATCAAATACAATTTTTGCTTGGTTTCTATCTGCAGCACATCCATACACTTCAGCCCTTTCTTCTCCATCACCACAGGTTAATAAAAGAGCTACCGCCGCAGCTAGTTCTGATTTACCTTGCTTTTTAGGGATTTCAACATAAGCTGTATTGAATTGCCTATATCCATTTGGTTTAAGTATTCCAAAGATGTCTCTGATGATTTGTTCTTGCCAGTCGATTAATTCAAAGTGTTTTCCTGCCCACGTACCTTTTGTATGGCAAAGGCTCTCAATAAAGGCAACAGCAAAATCTGCTGCCTCTTCATCATAGTAACTTGTCTTAGCCATAAACTTCGTTGGTTTATAGTCCTTCAACTTTCTCAATTTATCATCTCCCTTCAACGCAAAAAGCACTCCATAATCGAAGTGCTTTCAAAAAATATATTTTATTTAGTTTTATTTTTCTTGAGTTCTATGTATTGTTCTAATAATTTTCTCTTGTTCTTTAATATCAATTCCTATTGATTCAAGAGCCTCTCTTGTTCCACAGTCTGGACATATTGGTGTTTTATTATCTTTTCTTGAAATCGCAGGATGTCCTTGATATTCTGCTCCACATTGTGGACATTTTCTTTTCCTATTAATTTCCTTCTTCATGATCTAACCTCCTACTTTTATCT
This sequence comes from uncultured Erysipelotrichaceae bacterium, assembly GCA_902780395.1. Classification (GTDB taxonomy): domain Bacteria; phylum Bacillota_I; class Bacilli_A; order RF39; family UBA660; genus UBA3789. The sequence goes on along the minus strand of CACZFH010000014.1, from coordinate 11,701 downwards.
AGTGCATCTAATAGATACAATGGATCAAAATTAAATCTCATATAGCCTTCATAACAAGTTCTTAAATAATGAACGCTTGGAATACCTAATTTTCTATCTTCATGCATTATATAAACATAAGCTTTTCTAATTCTGGTCTTTTTTGATTTTATCCCTTTAATAGGAATTATCATTTCTTTTTTGTAATAGAATTGTGGGCATCCTTCATATCTATCAAGTGCTTGTTCATCACTTTCTTGAGTTTCCCATATTACAACTGGAACTTCCTCACCCTTCTTTTTTTCAATGGTTAGATAAGAGCCTGTTTTACTTCCTTTAAACAATAATTCGTAATCCTTAATAATTGCTGTACCAATAATCCTTGCAGTTGGACATCTGAATTTCATCTGTCCTACATTTAAGTTACTACCGTAAGCAATATAATATCTTCTCCTCATAAGATATCCTCCTTTCTATTCAAGGGATTACCCTTCTACCACCTTAAGGCAGCAAACGCTGCCGATTAAAGTACCAGGAGGCTAACTCCTTGAGCTTACTCTTTTTTGTCTAAATGCTGTATCACCTTCAAGTCTTTTGGTTAATACATCTCTTGCTGTTTTAAACTCATCTCCTATAAATCCTAATCTTAATAACCATGTTCTCATTGCATACTTTGGATTTTCGTTTTGTTGTCTTTTAGCTGATGCAAATTTCACATCCTTTGCCATTTGACTTAATGCTAGGCAAAATTGAATGTAGCTTTTTAATTGACCTGCATGAAGTCCATTTTGCTTTCCTTCTGCTGGTGGATCAAATTGAAATAATCTAAATTCAATAGTTCCTTTAGTAAAGGTTGCATGGAAGTTTAGCATATGGTATCTGCTATCGTTGTAATGCTGATTTCTTGAATAACTCGCATTCTGTGTTTGATACCAAATATCTGCAAACTTTGACATTGTTTTTGGTTTTCTTCTATTAAGTACTCTTAAGAACTCAGGATTAACTGTTCTACAATATCTGCTTATTCTTGTTGAATCAAGTTTCAATGCATCAGCTATTAGCAATTCGTGACTTGCCATAATGTTTGCTAGGTTTCTCATTGTTTGTGGTGTATGTCCATCTGCTCCAATGTGAATGTGTACTCCACATCCCCTTGTTGCATCACTCTTTGCTCCAGCTTTTCTTAAAAGTCTTATTAGTTCTTGTAAAAGTTCAATATCTTCATATTTCAATATTGGTGTTACTAATTCGCACTTTTTACTTTCAACTCCTAGGATACTTGTATCCCTTTGAAACTTCCATTCTCTCCCGTCGCTTGACCAGGCAGACCATGTTAAATATCCATTTCTACTATCTGTATATTCGTATCTGCCTGTTCCAAATAGCTCTGCAGCTATCTTTGCGGCTTTTTCTCTGGTTATATTATTCATTTCAACTTCTACTCCGATTGTCTGTTCTTTCATCTTTTCGGATTGTCTTAATGCTTTCTCACTCATCTTACTCACCTTTCTTTATATAAGATTTCCTTTTTTGTTATGTATATATATCACTCTAAAAGGCATATATATCAAGTCATTTAGGCAAAATAAGTGTATATTTTTTGCTATATTTTGATACATTTGTCGACATTGTAAATAACATTTAAAGAACTACCATTGTCCCAAGCAACCATAATTGATCCAGTATCATCTACACCAATTACAGTCCCTTCTGTTCCAAGTGGTGGAGCCTGCATATCATCCATCTTTATAAGCCTTACTCTTGTTCCTTTTGGATATTCTTTTCGTATTCTTTCAACGATTTCTTTTTTTGGAAACATCATATTGTTTACCTCCTTGCATTACATATATCACTCTAAAACACATATTTATCAAGTGATGTGTGCGTAATACTCGATTCCAGATAGAACAAAGTAAACACATGGAAGTGCTACACCATTTCCCCATAACTTATATTCAGCTGAATCAGAATGAGGATTTTGTAGCCATTTAATTATTTGGCTATCTGTCTTTTCTTTTTTATTTTTTCCTTCTGCTTTAGAACTTTCATTAAATACTTCTCTCCAATAATCAATATCTTCTTCGGTTGGTTCTTTTGTTTCTAGATTAGAACACCACCAATCAGGAAAACCTTGAAGTCTTGCACATTCTTTTGGTGTAAGTCTTCTAACTCTCAACTTATCATTCACTATTGGAGGATCCATATAGTCAGTTGCAATTAATGTATTAGCTAGATTTTCACTTGCTCTAATATGAAATGAACTCTTGCTTGTCGAATAAACAATTGCTACTCCACCTTGATTTGAATTTGGAAAGTTTCCATTAGTATCAAGAGTTCTAGATGTTTCTGTTTCATACACATTATTCCTTGCATTCTTTGTACCTTCAGATGTTAATCTTACATCGTAGTTTTTTGAATGAACAATAAATGGTTGATTGTTGCCACCAGTTCCATAAGTTGAAAGAACTGTTGGTGCAACATTCAATGGTCCTTTATATCTTAAATCTTGCGAGTGATTTTCAAATAAATCTAACTTGCCTGATTCTCTAATGCTATCTTCAATGTTTCTGGAAGAGTCCTGCCACGACTTGAAGCTCTCCTTAGAATACCCTGACAAGCCCTCTGACTCAAATAGTATTTTTGAGGCACTGTTTCCTCCAAAATCTGCGACAAGGTAGATACGATTTCTTCTCTGGGGAACTCCCCAAAACTGAGCATCAAATACTCGCCATGCGATTGAGAAATCATCTCCCATAATCGTTCCTGCTTGTTGCCACTTTGCAGGTTTAGGAATAGACAATTCTTGATGTTTGACTTTGCAGATTTCTTCAAGGACACTTTTGAAGTCGTCTCCTTTGTTTGAAGAGAAGGCTCCTGTGACATTTTCCCAGACAATATATCTTGGCTTTTCTCCATTTGTTGCACACCTCATTTCTTTTACTACTCTTATTGCTTCATAAAAAAGATTAGACCTACTTCCGTCTAATCCTGCTCTTTTACCCGCTATCGACATATCCTGGCATGGACTTCCAAATGTAATTATATCTACGGGCTCTACTTCATTTCCTTTTATTTTAGTGATATCACCATAATGCTTTACTTTGGATAATCTTTTAGTTGTTACCCTTATTGCAAATGGCTCTATCTCTGAACTCCATATAGGTTTAATACCTGCTAACATCCCACCCAATGGAAAACCACCACTTCCGTCAAATAAACTTGCAAGTGTTAGTTCTTTATCCATTATCAACTTCTACCTCTTTAACTAAATCTTTATACAATATCTTTACACCATCTCTAATTACATACACATTTTCACTATCGTTAGTATCTTCAACATATCTTCTTAAAATAACTGATGCATACTTTTCATCAAGTTCCATTGTGTAACAAATTCTATTCATTTGCTCACAAGCCATAAGTGTTGATCCACTACCACCAAATGTGTCTATAACAATAGCATTAGCTTGAGTTGAATTGTTTATTGGATAAGCTAATAAATCAAGTGGTTTAGAAGTTGGATGATTTGAGTTCTTTTTAGGTTTATCAAAGTTCCAGATAGTAGTTTGTTTTCTATCTGAATACCATGGATGTTTTCCATTTTGTAAAAATCCATATAATACAGGTTCATGTTGCCATTGATAATCTGAGCGACCTAGTACTAAGCTATCTTTTACCCATATGCAACAACCTGCTAAATGAAATCCTGCATCTATAAAAGCTTTTCTAAAATTCAAGCCTTCTGTATCAGCATGGAATACATATGCAGCTCCACCGTTTTCCAAATGGTCTGCCATATTTTTAAATGATAAATATAAGAACTCATAGAAGTCATTGTTATCCATACTATCATTTTGGATTGTTAATCCATCAGAGCTTTTGAAAGCTACGTTGTAAGGTGGGTCGGTCAAGATTAAGTTTGCTTTTTTATCTTCCATTAGTTTTGCTACATCTTCACTTGATGTTGCATCACCACACATCAACTTATGCTTTCCTACAAACCACACATCCCCTCTTTCAACAAAACTTGCTTTTTCAAGGGCAGCAGTTAAATCAAATTCATCTTCTTTTACTTCTTTGTCATCTACTCCAAATAAGTCAGCTAGTTCTTTTTCATCAAAACCTGTAAACTCTAAATCATATCCTAGATTTTGTAACTCTTCCATTTCTATTTTTAATAATTCGTCATCCCAACCTGCATCCATTGCCATACGGTTATCTGCTAAAATATATGCTTTCTTTTGAGCATCAGTTAAGTAGTCAACGAATACACATGGTACTTCTTCTATTCCTTCTTCTTTAGCTGCCATCAATCTTCCATGACCAGCGATTACATTAAACTCTCTATCAATTATTATTGGATTAACAAATCCAAACTCTCTAAGTGAAGAACGAAGTTTCAATATTTGTTCTGCCGAGTGTGTTCTTGCATTATTCACATAAGGAACTAATTTATCAATTGATATTAGTTGCATTTCTGTTGTTGTTTTAGACATTTTATCCACCTCCTAAAAAAGTCCCCATTCAGCGAATTTTTCAAATCCACCGATAGACTCAATGTAATCTTTAGCAATGTTTACTATTTCTTCATAAGGTCTTCCATCTACTTCTTTATCACCAATAGCACATGATATCTTCACAACTTCATTAGTTTCTTGGGCTTTCAAGAAAGCATAAATATTTACTGACACATCTGCTTTTGATAGATCCTTACCATGAAGTCCTCCACCAGTTACACCATCTGCCATATCAGAACCAAGTTTTCTATTAGTAGCACCTGTATCAACATCAGTGCCTCCTGTCCAATCTCCTAGTGGGTTGATTGTTGCATCTTGATACAATTCTTTTAATTCTTCTGTCTTACAATTGCTTTGACAAATAATTAGTTTTTCATTATCTAAAATGTACTTACCATCGCTTGGATATTTTTCATAAATAAAACGAGCAATTTCAGATAACTTCTTTTGCTCGTCAGTTAAAGGTGTCCCTTTAAATATTCCATTGTCTCCACATCTAATCTCTTTCTCCTGATTCTTTGATAAGTGTATATCTTGTGGAACTAATACGATATCTTTTGTCATATCTCCTGCTATTCTTGTGATGATATTTTCTATATCTTCCTTATTAAAATCTACTGATGTTTCAACAATCACATGGCATACTCCATGTCCTATTAAAACCTCGACTGCTATTTTAGGATTCTCTTGTAGCTTATATCCTAAATCTACTATCGCACCTGCAATTCTATCTGCAATTTTATCTGGGTGCTTTGGATTAACCTTTTCTATCATTATTTTCTCTCCTCTCTTGCTCTTAATAGTCTCTCCATCAAATCATTTTGTGGTGCAGCATCTTCATAAGATGTACTGCAATTTTCTTTTACTATTTGGAATATCTCATTCCATAATCTAACTGCTTGGTTCATATAATTGATACCAATATTTATGAATGGCGATGGTATTGGCTTTTGAGTAGTTGGATGTTTTGATAGAAGTCCCAACTTGTTAGTTAGTTCTTCACATTGTATCCATCTTGCACTACACATTGAATATCTCTCCAAAAGCTGTGGCGAGATTTTTTGAGCACAGCCTACTTTTTTTAGCCACTCCCAAGTTTCCTGATATATCTCTTTTGCTTGTAGTTCATTTCCATCACGTTGTTTTTCAGATAAGAACTCATGTGGCTTTGGCATCTCTGCTCCTTCGATTTCTGGAATATCCAAAGTTTCTAAAGTTCTACCACCTGGATTTCCATTTTGTGCTTTTTCTTTTATTGCTGATTTTTTCCTTCCAGCACCAATTCTTGCACCACCTCTACCACCGATGTTGTTTGATTTTGTTGGCATTTAATCTCACCTCCCTTTAATACCCTTTTGAATTCGCTTTTTTTACACATAAGACCCCACGCCCGTTGCAACGCCCATACTTTGTAGAGATTTGACTCCCCCTACCTATAATATTTAGGTTTAGCTCTCCATCTGTCTCCACGTTCAGCATGAATCGTAGCATGGCACGATTTACAAAGTGAAATTAAATTCTTTCTATCATGTGTTCCACCCTCTGCCAGTGGTAGTCTATGGTGTACCTCTTCAGTTGGTTTGTAAATCCCACGCTCTAAACACAACTCACACAAAGGGTGTTCTTTTGCATAACTATCTCTTATTCTTTTCCAAACTCGTCCGTACCTTTTCTTTACTTCTGGACTTCTATCGTATTGTTCATACCTTTTGTTCTCTTGTTTCTCATGTTCTAAACAAAACCTGCCATCCGTTAATCGTGGACATCCTGGGTAAGAACATGGACGCTTTGGTTTCTTTGGCATCTTTCTATTTCCTTTCTTCCATAATAAAAGCCCTACAGGTTTCCCCATAAGGCTTTCATCATTTTAATTTCTTCCATTATAATGATATCACAAGACAATAGTCTCATACTATCACATTTACTCTCATCTTAGCTTGGAACTACAATTTCTTTCAAAGCTGAACTATGCATACGGTGTATGTGCTGTATTGAGTAGTTCATATCAACAGATATTTGTTCCCAGGTATTGAAACACAAGTACCTCTTCTCAAGAAGGGTTTGATATTCAATGTTAGGAACTGCTCTTATTACTTCCATTATTTCTTGCTTTAGGTTTATTAGTCTTTCAATGTCTTCCTTCAGCTTATCTTCTAAATCAATTATTTTAATAATGCAATCTTCCATTCTTGATCCTCCACGATTAGGACTCTTTGGCATATCAGAAATGGTTGAAGTGCATCTGGTTGCTAATTCATTTAAGGATGCTATCTGTTGTGTCTTTGATGTTATTCGTTCATCTAAATAATGAGCTTGTAACAAGTATTCTTTTGCTGTCATATTTTAACCTCCGATTCTTTTTGATTACCCTCGGATTGACTCTGATTTACTAAGATTTACTTTTACTGCACTAATCAACGAATCTTGAACTTTGTATTTACCTTCTAATGCTTGGATTATTTGTTCATCAATAGTGCCTTTTGAAATAATATGTTCTATTACAACCGTTTTAGAGTTCTGACCTTGACGCCATAGTCTTGCATTTGTTTGTTGGTACAACTCTAATGACCAAGTAAGTCCAAACCATATAATTGTAGAGCCACCATCTTGAAGATTTAAGCCATGTCCTGTTGATGCTGGATGAATAAGTGCTACTGATATTTTTCCAGTATTCCAATCTTCGATACTTTTGTCACTATCAAGTCTTGTAAATTCAATCTTCTTACTTTTTAGGTGTTTTTCAATTCTTTCAAGATCGTGCTTGAACCAATAAGCAACAAGTACTGGTTTTCCATTTGCTGATTCAATTAAATCTTCTAAAGCCTCTAATTTTTTACTATGGACATCTACGAACTCTCCATTTTCATCATATATTGCTCCATTTGCCATTTGGATTAATTTGTTTGATAGTACTGCAGCATTACTTGCTGTTATTTCTCCTCCTGGAAGTTCCAATACCAAGTCTTCTTTTAATTCTTGATATTTATTCCATTCTTTATCATCTAAAGTTACAGAATAGTTGCTTTTTATTAATTCAGGCATTTCTAAATAATCAGTTGATTTCATAGAAATCGTAATATCGGATATTTGCTTATATATTTGTTCTTCTGCATTAGGTAATGGTTTATAACTGAATATTATTTGACCATTTCGCTTATCTGGTTCAAAGTAGTTGTTTCTATATTCTCCAATAAACCTTCCTAGTCTTTTTCCCATATCTAGCACTTTAAATTCAGCAAATAAATCCATTAATCCATTACTTGATGGAGTTCCTGTTAATCCAACCATTCTTTTAACTCTAGGTCGCACTTTCATAAAACTTCTAAATCTTTGTGAGTTGTAATTCTTAAAAGATGATAGTTCATCAATTACAACCATATCAAAGTTAAATTTAGAGCCCATTTTTTCAACTAGCCACTTAACATTGTCACGATTAATAATATAAATATCGGCATTGTTCCTCAAAGCAGCTATTCTTTCTTTTTCTGTTCCTACTACAATTTCATATTTCAAGTTATGTAGGTGTTCCCATTTTTCTATTTCAGCTTTCCAACTAAATCTTGCAACTCTTAAAGGTGCAATTACTAAAACCTTGTGAACTTCAAAACTATCAAATAATAAATCATTTATTGCAGTAAGTGTTATTGATGTTTTTCCAAGTCCCATATCAAGTAGGACTGCTGACTCGTTGTGAGTTTCAATAAACTCGGTTGCATACTTTTGATAATTATGTGGTTTGTATATCATCGATTACACCTCCTATATCTTCTAAAGTGTCTAACACATATACACTAAATCCCAGTTCTTTTAACTTCTTAATTCTTACAAGCTGGAGTTTTCTTGGTTTTTGTTTAGGTGCTTTTAACTCTATAAAAGCAACCCTACCTTTTGCCATTAGTACCAGCCTATCTGGAATACCATCTAATCCTGTTGATGCAAGTTTTAAACAAATGCCACCACGCTTTTTAACTTCACTAACTAATTTTTGCTCTATATACTTTTCTCTCATTTTTCCTTACTCCCATCAGTCTTTTAAAGTGATGGTGACGGTCGGTGACGTTCATTTCCATAACTTTTCTTATATATTAATTTTTTTAACTCTATAGAATATTTATAGAAAAGACTGTCACCGAGTGTCACCTTTTTAATTTTCTAGAAATTCTGATTTGAGTTTTAAGCCATAAATTAGCCTTGCTGTTTTTGTTTTTCTTCTTTGAAAACCAGCACTTTCAAGAGCGGTATAAAAATCAGTAGTACTTCTTATGTAGTCACCTACCCTCGAACAGTAGTCCCTATAGGCGCTATAAACTTCTCCAGAATTTTCACTAAATGAATTATCAACTTCACAACATTCATCCAGGAATTGTGAAAACCAATCGTTGCTTTCTTTGTACTTATTAATTGCATTTTCAACTACTGCTGGTTTAGTTAAGTGATACTCATTGTCAATTACTCGTTTAGAACCTTCCATGATCCATTTAAGAATTGCCCCACCTGCATTTTCATATAAGTAGTCAGCATAATTCTTTATATCTGATGAACCATCAATTACTGCATTAAACGGAATTACTATAAGTCTTCTCCAAGTTCCTTCATCAATTGCACCTACCTTTGGTAGATGATTTGTATAAAGTACTAAAGTATGTGTTGGTTCAAACTTAAAAGGTTCTTTATATTTTTTCTCAGCATAGATTTCATCGGTAGAACACAACTGCTTTATATTGGAAGTATTAAACCTCATACCTTCTTCAAGCTCTGCTGCAATTACAAGTCGTTTTCCTTTTATTTCTGCCATCTCTGGTTTAACATTTCTCTTGCATCCAACAGTTAGAGTATCAGCTGACATATTGCCACTATAAGTGCCTAGTATTTTGGAGATTGTATTCCAGAATGTAGACTTACCATTTCTACCACCACCATAAGCAATAATAAGACCTTCAAGATGAACTTTACCTATTGCAGCAAGTCCCGCTACTTCTTGTACATATCTTATTAAGTCTTTATCCTCACAAAAGAACGTGTTAAGAGCAGCATTCCATATATCTTCTCCCTCATTAGATGGATCAAGAGTTGTTTGTTTTGTAATGTAATCATCTGCTGAATGTTCATGCTTTTTATCAGTTCCAAACCTTAAATCATATGTTGCTGTTGGTGTGTTTAATAAGAACTCATCACTATCTAATCTATCCTGCTTGATTTCAACCATAGGACTTGCCTCTTTTAATGATGCAAAGATATACTTTGAGTCTCTTCTTTTAATTGCATACTTCCTATAAGCTGTTACATCTTCATAGTCTTTGAAAACTCTAGCTTGTTCTTCATTAAATAATCCAACTGCTTTTTTAGGACCGACAGAAGATAAAATATCCCAAGCACCATTTTTAAGCATTACATCAGTTAGTTTCTTTATTCCCACTTCCGCTTCTTCAAGTTGCCTTGTTGTTAGTTCCTGTGATATAGCTTGAGCTTTAGACTTTGACTCCTCCCAGTAACTTCCGTTATAAACAAGGAAGTCTGTCGATGGAGAATACCTTAATTTGTTCTCATACTCTTTTGCTAGTACAGTTGCCTGTCCTACATCTGAATAATCCAATGGTTCTAATAAGAAATCCTGGTTGTATTGTTCTGGGTCAACATAGCCTTCTTGATTGGATAACTTCTTATAAAACTTTTTAGCACTATTCCAAATAGAAACTAATTCTTCATCTCCTAATGGTGGATCACAAAGAGCAGCTTTTTCCATAAACACTTCATATGCTTTTTCGGTGTCTCCATATTTTTTTATAACTCGACCTGCAAAATGAGATAATGTTGAATTACGACTGCCTTCCTTTATTACTAAACTTTCTGGCATCTTATTCATTTCCATGTTTTCAAACTCATCAGAGTTTAAGTATTCGGTTAAATTAATACTTCCTTGATAGATTTCAACTTCTGCTTCTTTAGTTCCAAAGAAGAACCTTGCAGCATCAAGAGCATTTGTATCAAAGTACGGAAAGATAGAATTAACTCTTAATTTGATGTCCTTGTATTTAGATGCATCGGTTTCATATTCTATTGGAAATAAAACATGGAACTTTGGACGAGCACTTTTTCCATTCTTTTCTTTATTGTTTGACCTGCTGTAATGAATAGCAAATGAAACATCAGGAAATGCCTCTCTTATAATTGCTGGTGTTATCCAGTCTTCTGGATTATCTGAGTGGTCATTATCACAATCAACAGGAAGACAATCACTTCCTATAAAATTGTCACCATTACGATAGCTGTTTTTATATTCAGCACATACATAATCATGACTAATAGCCTCTTTTAAGCTACCCTCATCAGTTACCAGTTTCTTATGAGGATAACTACAGTTACTTGGAACTCCAGTAACATCTGAATAATAAATTGTAAACATAGTTTTAACTCTCCTCCTTTAAATCGTGATTGAAATACCTAATTGGCTTTTTTCTCTTCTTCGCAACAGATATTTCTCGTTTCATTCCTTCTGTTATGACATCACCAAAAACCCACACTTCTTTACAAAGTCCTAAAAGAACATAGTTGATTTTGTGAATAGCAATGTTTCTTTCAAACAGGTCATCGTCATTTATGAATTGCGGGTATAAAAGATGTGGTGTTATTGGTATGTTTTTCTTTTCAAATGTGAATCTACTATACTCTCTAGCTTTTCGAGTATTCTCCTCTATGTTGCCTCTATATGGAGAACATACATACACAAGCGGATAGAACTCATCAGTTAGATTGAATTTATTTAGTAAATCTTTATAATCAAGAATCTCTCCGTCACTTGCCATTATTCTTGCCTCCTTTCTTTGGTTTTGGAGAAACACCTTCTCCTAAATAACAGTCAAAGAAAAAAGGCTATATTTTAGCCTCTCATTTAATCTTTTTTATAAAATTCACATTCATAACCATCAGCTCTTAAAAGTAAGCCTTTAATCCAAGGAGGAGTTTCTCCCATTTGTTCACATACCTTTTCAAGCGACATCTCTTTACTACATTCAATTATCATTTCATCATGGACGTGTCCTACTATAAAACAATAAGATAACCTCTGCATTGCATAACACAAGATGTCTCTACTAATAGCTTGAATAATGTTTTCTACAAACTTTGGACCGTAGCTTTCTAATCGCTCCCACTTTTTAGTAGCACCTACACCTTCGTATGTAACACTTTCTGATCCATATTGATTA
>CACZFH010000013.1 GCA_902780395.1 uncultured Erysipelotrichaceae bacterium | reverse complement strand
AATCATATTGATTACTCCTTTCTCAAGGAGCATATTATACTACATACTGACATTTTCAAAAAACGATACAACATGACATTATCATAAAATGATTACAAACTTTTTTGATTTTTCTTGATTTTTTTAGATAATATGATATAATTTTATACGTCTAGTGGAATGATCCGCTTATCTATATGATTATGATCATTTGTAAAATATATATAGAGAGGAGCTTAGAAATGAATATTATAGACAAGATTAATAAAAAGCAAATTAATCCTAATATCCCTGAATTTCGTGTTGGAGATACGGTTCGTGTAGATGTTAAGATTATTGAAGGTAAAAGAGAACGTATTCAAGCTTTCGAAGGTGTAGTAGTTGCTCGTCGTGGTGGAAGTGTATCTGAAACTTTTACTGTTCGTAAAATGTCTAGTGGTGTCGGTGTTGAAAGAACTTTTCCAATTCATTCTCCAAAAGTTGCTGGAATTACAGTTGTACGTAGAGGAAAAGTAAGAAGAGCTAAACTTACATTCTTAAGAGGTATGATTGGCGGATACCGAATCAAAGAAAGAGGACAAAAATAATAAGGCCAATGCCTTATTTTTTTGTATGGTGGGTCTATGAGTGATACAGATAATAAATTTATATCTTTTATAAAAGAATATGTTCCTTATATAATTGTTTTGATATTGGTAATTCTTGTTAAAAAGTATATTGTTACTCCTGTTAAAGTAAATGGCAATAGTATGAATGATACTTTAAAAAATGGAGATATTATGATATTAAATATTATTGGTTATCGTTTTAATGATATTAAACGATTTGATATTGTTGTGGTTGATGATGGAGATGAATATTTAATAAAAAGGGTTATTGGATTACCAGGAGAAGAAATAGAATATAAAGATGAACAGTTATATGTTAATGGAAAAGCAATTAAAGATTCTTATGGAAAAGGAAAAACTAATGATTTTAAAACAACTGTTCCTAAAAATTCTTATTATGTTATGGGAGATAATCGAGAACATTCATTAGATAGTCGTTTTTTCGATTCTTTTCCAAGAAATAAAATAATTGGAAAAACAGGATTGACAATTTTTCCATTTTCTCGAATAGGAAATAAAAAATAAAGGGTAGAAATACTCTTTTTTTTCTTGTATAATGGATAATAGGTGAGAATATGAATAATCGTATTTTATTTATGATAATCGGAAATGAAGTTAAAACTTTGATAAATGATTCTAGAGATCATCGTGAATGGTATTTATCTTTAGGATTAGATCCTAATTTATTTGATACAATTGTTAGAGGTTATGTCTTAGATGGAAAAATAATCTTTTTTAAAGGACCTACATACAGTTATGATGAGGAAGTTATTAAAGCTGCTAGAGTATATACACCTAGTATTAGAGCTATTCTCAATCAAGCTAATTTAGAAGTCTATTGTGGTATTTTATTTGAAGGAGTAGGAAGCAAATGGGAACCTATTTTGAAAATAAATGAGAATGAAATTACAGGTATTGTTCCTAGTGAAGTAAAAGAAGAGAAAGTAAAGAAAGAAGTTGTTGAGACAGGACCATTTTTAGAATTTAAAAATAATAGTTCTGATCCAAATTTTATTAAAACAGCTACGATTGTTACGATTGTTGTATTAGTATTAGCTATATTAATTAAAATACCATTATTTCAAAAGCAACAACTATTACACGCTGATAATTTTACGGATATTATCTTTTGCTTTATTCAAGTTATTTTACTAGGATTTACAATTTATGGGTATCAGAAAAAAATTCCTTCTGCAAAATATATGGGAGTAGCCGCTAGTGTGGCAATTATCATTACTTTAGATTTTTTAGATGTTGTTTTAGGAATTTTGTATTTTGTATTTAGTGTAGACCAAGGTTATTTTATAAAGTTTATTCATATGATAAATAATTTAATAGGGAAGGTTACTAAGAAAGGATAGGTTAGGTGATATTATGTATAAAATTTTGTATAACAAAAGAATAAGCTCTAATTCATTTGAAATGATGGTAGAGGCTCCATTAGTAGTTAAAAAGTGTATTCCTGGACAGTTTGTTATTGTTATGGCTAAGGAAGATAGTGAGAGAATTCCTCTTACCATTTATGATTATGATAGTAAAAAGGGAACTCTTACTCTTATTTATCAAGTAATAGGAGCATCTACAGAAGAACTTACAACTATTGATCAAGAAATATTTGGAGTAGTTGGTCCATTAGGAAATGGTAATGAGATTTGTGCTCATCCAGAAGAATTCAAAGGTAAAAAGATTTGTTATGTAGCTGGAGGTGTTGGAATTGCTCCAGTTTATCCACAAGTAAAATTTTTGCATAACCAGGGGTTTGATGTAGATGTTATATATGGTTCTAGAAATGTTGAATTATTACTAATTCGTGATAAGATTGAAAAAGTTGTTCACAAAATACGTTATGCTACAGATGATGGTTCTTTTGGTACTAAAGGATTTGTAACAGACTTATTAGAAAAACATATTCATGATTATGATATTGTGGTTGCTATTGGACCTGTTATTATGATGAAAAATGTTGTGGAAGTTACTAAAAAATATGGTGTTAAGACTATTGTTAGTATGAATCCATTAATGGTAGATGGTAGTGGTATGTGTGGTGCTTGTCGTTGTGAAGTTGATGGAAAGCCTAAATTTGCTTGTATTCATGGACCAGAATTTGATGGATTCTTAGTAGATTTTGATTTAGCATTGAAAAGAATGAGTATTTATAAAGAAGAAGAAGCTGAAAAATGGGAAATAATGAAGAAAAGATTAGGAGGAGAAGCACATGAATGATCAAAAAGTAAAAGGTAGATTACAAGAAGCTAGTGAACGAGTTAAGAACTTTGAAGAAGTAGAGTTTGGTTATAATGATGAAGAAGCTCTTCAAGAGGCTTCTAGGTGTTTGCAATGTAAAAATCCTCGGTGTATGACAGGCTGTCCTGTTAGTATTGAAATACCTAATTTTATTCATGCTATTAAAGAAGGTAATATAAAAGAAGCTTATGAGATTATTTCACGTTCTTCTTCACTTCCAGCTGTTTGTGGAAGGGTTTGTCCACAGGAAAAGCAATGTGAGGCTATGTGTGTTAAAGGATTAAAAGGAGAAGCTATTTCTATTGGTTCTTTAGAAAGATACGTTGCTGATCAAGCGATTCTTAATAATTTTTCAGCAGAGTTACCAAAAAAGAAGAATGGTAAAAAAGTTGCTATTGTCGGTAGTGGTCCGGCTGGACTTACTTGTGCTGGTGATTTGGCAAAAGCTGGTTATGATGTAACAGTTTATGAAGTTTTGCATAAAGCTGGGGGAGTATTAACTTATGGTATTCCTGAGTTTCGTTTACCTAAGTCTATCGTTCAAAAAGAAGTTGATAGTTTGAAAAAACTGGGAGTTGAAGTTCTTTGTGATGTACCAATAGGAAATGCTTTAACAATCCCTGATTTACAGAAAAAATATGATGCTATTTTTTTAGGAACAGGTGCTGGACTTCCTAAATTTATGGGAATTGAAGGAGAAAATGCTAATCAAGTATTTAGTGCCAATGAAATACTAACTAGAATTAACTTAATGGGGGCATATAAAGATGATAGTAAAACACCAATTAAAAAAGTTAAAACAGCTTATGTTATTGGTGGAGGAAATGTGGCAATGGATGCTGTTCGTTCTTTAAAACGATTGGGAGTAGATGCTCATATTATGTATCGTAGAAGTATGGATGAATTACCTGCTCGTTTGATGGAAGTTGAACATGCTAAAGATGAAGGAATTGTTTTTGACTTATTGAAGAATCCAGTTAAGATCTTAACTGATGATAATAATAATGTTATTGGTATGGAAGTAGTTGAAATGGAACTTAGTGAGGCTGGAGAAGATGGAAGAAAACAAGTAGTGGAAAAGAAAGATTCTCTTCATACAGTAGAATGTGATATGGTAGTAATGGCTTTAGGAACTAGTCCTAATCATGAAGCATTAAAAATGAGTAATATTGAATTAAGTGATAGAGGCTTAATTGTTGTTGAAGGAAGTAAAACTTCATTAGATAAAGTTTATGCAGGTGGAGATGCTGTTACTGGAGCGGCTACTGTTATATTGGCAATGGAAGCTGGTAAAAAAGCAGCTAAAGAGATAATGGAAAAATTAAGTTAGAACACTTTGTGTTCTTTTTTTCTTGTGTTATAATACAAAGCAAGTTGGAGGTATATATGGAGAATATTGATATTGAACGACTAAAAAGTGATTTAAAATCTATTTTAGGAGGTGGCGTTATTATTGGTGGATATGGGGGAATGATAGATGATTATGAAAAGATTGACAAGGCATCCCTTGATACTTTAATAGAAATAGCTAACCAATATAATGTTCCTATAGAAGACTATATTATTTATCAACGTATTCGATAATTATATAATCAACACCTGTTGGTAAAAATTGACATTTTTCATATTTTATGGTATAATGTGCGTACTAATGGGGGTTAGGTTATGAAAAGGGATTTATTAGTTCTAGTTTTCAAAATATTGGGAACTGGATGTATTACTTTGGGTTCTTTTTTTGGCTATGTTGATGAAGAAAAACAAGTTTATGAAAAACCAGAACATTTACAAGAAAACAAAATTATTGAAGTTACTGAAGAGGAAGAAGTAATCGAAAATAATGAAGAGATAGAAGAACCTGTACAGGAAGTAATGGTTACGACGCCTGAAGAAATTGCACCAGTTGTTACTGAACCTGTAGTTGAAATTCCAAAAATAGATGGTAATAAAATAGAAATTCCTGGTATTTATGAAAATCATTTAATGAAAGATACTACCGGAGAGCATTTTTTCTTAAATCATAATATTAATGGAGTATATGATGGTATAGGTGTTCCTTATGTAGATTTTCGACATGATTTTACAGATATAAAAACTATTTTATATGGACATAGTTCTACAGCTGGTAATGGACCTTTCCAAGTTTTACAAAATTATTATAATAATCCTAGCTTTTATTCTGAACATCCAATTATTAATATTACGTATAATGGTGCACATTATTCTTATCAAATCTTCTCTGTTTATGTTTCTCTTGCGGATAATGAGCAGAGTGAAGGATTAGAATTCTATCATAGGATGACTTATACTCCAGATGAATGGGAAAGTACATTACAAAAATATAAGAGTAATTCTCTTTATGATACTGGTATTTCTGTTAATCGTAATGATAAGATATTGATTCTACAGACTTGTTCTATGGATCCTAATTATTATGCTAAATATTATCGCTATAATTTACTTATTATGGCAAAATTAGTCTCTGTGCAATAAGCAATTTTTGTGTTATAATTTATGTAGAATAGAATTGGGTAGAAGGAGTCTTATGGTAAATATGTATATGAATACTCCTTTTTCTTTTCAAGAAATAGAGGATTGTTCAAATGGAAAAAAATATTTAGTGACGGTTAAGATACTAATGAGTATTGGTTGGATTGATGATGTTTTATTGTATTTGGATGTTGGTGAACGTACATATGAAATTCCTCTTGGACATGTTGGGAATGATTCAGAGTATGCTTCTTTTTCGAATGATTTATTTTTAGAGAATCGTTATTTATATTCTTATTATTTTTCTTTTAAAAGTAATGATCATAAGTATTTTATTACTAAAAATGGTGTTAAAAGTTCTGTTGAATATTATGAGAAATTCAAAGAAAGTGTTGGTTTTTCTGTACCTGATTGGGCAAAGGGTGCCATAATGTATCACATTTTTGTTGATCGTTTTTATCGAGGCAGTAAGAAGCCTTTACCAAAAATGGATAGAAGAGATATTCATGAATCTTGGGATGAAGATGTTGTTTTAGGGGATAATCCTAAGGTGAAACATTATGGTAATGAAGAAGTTTGGAATGTGGACTTTTTTGGAGGAGATATTGAGGGGATTATTCAAAAACTAGATTATATTCAATCACTTGGAGTTACAGTTTTATACTTAAGCCCGATATTTGAAAGTCCTTCTACTCATCGTTATGATACTATAGATTATGAAAAGATAGATCCCTATCTTGGAAGTTGGCGAGATTTTAAGAGATTTACGAAAGAAGCTCATAAACGGGGTATGAAAATTGTTTTGGACTTAGTTTTTAATCATACTAGTGATGAAAGCAAATATTTTGATCGGTATGGGAAAAATAAAGATCAATTCTTTTTTGATCAAGGTTCTTATAATAATCCTTATAGTAAGTATTATCCTTTTTATCGTTATGTGTATAAAGATGGACAAGAAAAAAATACTTATTGGTGGGATTTTGAAACGATGCCCGAATTAGATAGTAGTGGGGAGTTTTGGAAGAAGTATCATTGTGGAGAAAAAGGAACTATTGATAGAGTTTATTCTTATGGAGTGGATGCAGTTAGGTTGGACGTTCCTGAAGATATAGCTGATATAGGTCTTCAATGGATTAATGAAGCTGTTAAAAGAAATAGCAAAGAACCATTTATTATAGGAGAAGTCTGGGAAAATCCTATGCGTAAGGGGAGAACTCTAATTTCAGCTGATCGAATGCATACTGTGATGAACTATCATTTTATTGATGCGGTTGACTGCTATTTTAAATATCGAGACCCTTATAAACTATCTTATACTATTAAAGATATTAATGCAGAATATGCAGATGATACTATTCATTCTTTAATGAATTTTACTTCTACTCACGATGTTTCTAGAAAAATAACTTTATTTGGAATTAGAGAATTTGATCCTAATCAGCAATTTTCTTCGTTACCAGTAGAATTACAAAGAAAAATTTATGATGGACTTCATTTTCTAGGTTATATGGATGATGATATTATGTCTTTATTTAATGGATATAGTGAAATAACATATTTCTCTTTTCAGAAGTTGATGGATTATCTTTTAAAGCATGACGTTTCTTCGGAAATGATTTCTTATTTAAAAGGAATTTTTCGTTATTCTCCTTTTGATCCTAATGGAAGTTTTACTAAAGATATATATGATGATGTTAAAAAAGACTTTGACTTTGTTCAAAATTATATTTTGACTGCTAAAGAATATGAAAAAGCTTTAGAAAAGTATAAAGCTTATTTGCTTTTCTTATATTCATGGCCAGGAATGGTATCTATTTATTATGGAGATGAAGCTGGAATGCAAGGACTTGATAATTTAACAAATAGAAGACCTTATCCTTGGAATAATCCTGATCGTGAATTAATTACTTATTTTCAAAAGTTGGGTAATTATCGAAATAGTAATCCAATTATTAAAGAAACGATGCCTCAAATATTGGAATTAGATTCAGATTTTATGTTATTTGAGTATAATACACATGATCAAAAGATGTTAATAGGATTAAATAATAGTGACTCTTCAATTGATATCAGTATTCCTTCTATTTATAATCAGGGGGAAGAAGTGTTTTCTTTGAATCAATCTAAGAAAAAAATTTTAACTCCTTATGGAGGAATAGTGATAAAAAAATAATTTTTCTGTAAAGTTTACAGTATATAGAAAGAGAATTCTAATATGAATTTTCTTTTTTTGATTTTTATAGTATACTTAT
Organism: uncultured Erysipelotrichaceae bacterium; assembly: GCA_902780395.1. Lineage (GTDB taxonomy): Bacteria > Bacillota_I > Bacilli_A > RF39 > UBA660 > UBA3789. Next base: position 30,019 of record CACZFH010000013.1, on the reverse strand, counting down.
GGTAAGACTAAGATAATAAATGCATGTAGAAAGGAGGTAAATATGAAGAATAAGTATTTTATTATAATATTCATTCTTTCTCTTTTATTGTTGCCTTTTTCTGTTAATGCTTATGAGAATATTGATGATTATATAATTAGTTTAGCAACTGGTGGTAATTCATCTTCATTTGATGTTATTAATACTGGAACGGTTGGAACTTGTACTAATACCGTAGCTTATGATAATAATGGAACTAATAATATTCGTTATGTTGGTGCAAATCCTTGCAATTATATTATTTTTAATGGTGAAAAATGGAGAATTATTGGATTATTTGATGCTGATTCCCATGGACAAACTGGAAAAAGACTTGTAAAACTAATTAAAGATGAAGCTTTGTTTACAGGTATTTATGATTATAAGAATAATGGAGTAGGATCCTCTACTAGTTCTGGTAGCTCTGAGTGGTCAGATGCTGAAATTATGATGATGATGAATCCTACAGATTATATCAATACAGGTTTTAAAACAGACAATACAGCTACTCATGCTTATACTATTAATGCTTCTTCTAATATCGATAATTATGTTGTTGCTAATAGAGTTAATATTTTCCGAAATATGGGTAGTTATTATAATGGTGGAACTATTTATTTACCTGCTCGTGTCACTAACGGTGGGTTTAAATCTACAACAACAGGTAATTTTGCTTCTATTGATCCTGTTTATCAAGGTATGATTGCGGAGACTACATGGGGAACTGCAGGAATAGCTGCTAATGCTTCAAATAAAACTGTAGCAACCTTTTATGCTGCGGAGAGAGGAAGTACGACTAATAATGCTGATAATTCTGTTAGATGGATAGGAAAGATAGGTTTGATGTATCCTAGTGATTATGGGTATGCAACATCTGGTATTGATACTACTAGTCGTAGTAATTGTCTTACATCTTATGATATGACTGCATTGAGCATTAATACTGATTGTGTTGATAATAACTGGATGAGAAGTGTAGCTAATGCTAATGCTGCTAGTGAGTCAGATCGAGTAATGAATTTGGTTCAATGGACTATGACACCTAATACTCGTTATAAGACGGCTGCGTATTGTTTAAATTCAAATGGTTCTTTAACAAATTATGGAGTTAATACTTCTAGGGTGTTTAGACCTGTTTTGTATTTAAAAGATGATACTGAACTAATTGGTGGTACTGGTACTTGGGATGATCCATTTACTTTAATTTTACCTACTTATACTGTTACATATACTGATGGAGTTAATGGTACGGTTTTATTTCAAGATCAAGTTTATAATGATGTTGCAGAAGGCTCTCCTACACCTAGCTTTGTTGGGACGCCAACTAGAAATGGTTATATTTTTGTTGGTTGGAGTCCAGTATTTAGTTCTACAGTTACAGCTGATGTTACTTATACGGCACAATGGGTTTTGGATGCTAGGGCTGATTTAGTGATTAGTAAACAAGTGACAGGAAACTTGGCTGAGGTAGGAGAAGAGTTTAGCTTTAAAATTACTTTAAGTACACAATCTATTCCGTTAAACCAAAGCTTTACTTATTATATTGGTAGTAATGTTCAAGCAAATCCATTGGTTTTTGATGCTTCTGGAGAGGCTGTTGTTCAAGTGTCTAGCTTAAATGATGTTACTATTAAGGATATACCAGTAGGTACTGATTATACAATTGAAGAAATCGATGATAATGATTATTTACCTACTGTGTCAACCCAATCAGGTACGATTGCGGCTACAGATAATGTTGTTACTTTTGTAAATAATAAAGAAAGATCTCCATTAACTGGAATATTTACATGTCAAATGCCATTTTACCTCTTGATATTTATTAGTATTAGTGGCATTATTATTATAGGGTATAGGAATAAAAGTAAGAAGGAGTATGATGTATGAAAAAATTAAATAAACTTATATTATCTATTATTGTAGTTATGGTTGCTATGCTTACTGTTAAAGCAGAAGCTGCTACAACAACAATTGCTGCCAATAGTGGTAGTACTCAAACATGGACTGTTACTCGTGAGGTGCAAGGAGTTACTAATAATGTAACTAATACTTTCACTTATCAAGTACAAGCTGGAGATTATAATCCAGGAATCGTTACAACTGATGGAACAACACCTTTTGATTATACAAATGTAAACATTGTGTTTAATAATGTTGCACCTGTAAATAATGTTGCTACTCAAACTGCAACAATTGATTTATCTACTTTACAATTTGATGAAGTAGGAGATTATGAATTTATTGTAGAAGAAACAGCATCTTCTAATGCTACTCTTTATCCAGTAGATGATAGTACTTCTTATTCTATCTATGTATCTGTTAGATATGAAGTTGATGGAAATAATGTACCTACAGGAAATAAGATTGCAACTTTAGTTGCTCAACCTGCTGATGATGGTGGTACAAAAGTATCTAATATGGTATTTACATCTCGATCTAGTTTAACTTATATTACTTTATCTAATGGAGTTACTGGTAATTTAGCTGAAAAGGATCAATATTTTGCATTTACTGTTACTCTACCTGGAAATAATGGAGATACTTATACTGTTTTAGGTGATCACTCTGTTAATGGTACAACTACTGTAAATTCTTCTACTTATACTGTTGGTACTACAACGACAATTTATTTGAAACATGGACAATCAGTTACTATTGGTTTGACTTCTGGAGGAGCATATGAAATCCCAGTAGGAGAAACTTATACTATTACTGAAAATGGTGCTTTAGAATATAGTACTTATATTGATGGAGGTTCTAATAATGCTAAAACATTAACGAAAACTACTGTTGATCCAAGTGATCCAGATTTTAATGCAAATAACGTATGTTCTTTTGTAAATAATTATCAATCTGATGTTTTAACTGGTATTTTCGTAAATGTTTTACCATTTATTATATTAATTAGTTTAGCAATTGTAGGTATTTATATTAACAAACGTTTATCTCAAGCAGAGGCAAATTAATTAAATAAACTGCTATTGTTAGCAGTTTATTTTCTTTAGGAGGAATTATGGGTAAGAAGGGAAATAGAAAATTAGATGATACAATAGAAATATTGGAATTTGAAGAAGATATTGTTGCTCGACAAGTACAGCAAAAGAAAAAAAATCGTCATAGTATTTTGCTTCTTACTTCTAGAATCCTTACTATAGTTATTATAGTTTGTATCTTCATATTTGGAATATTTGGTGTTTATAGAATGAATGGAAAATCGATGTTTCCTTCTTTCAAAGATGGTAGTTTATTATTATTCTATCGTCTAGATCATAATTATACTAGAGGCGATGTAGTAGTTGTAAAAAGAGATAATCGTTATCAAGTATATAGAATTACTGGTATTAGTGGAGATTCTATTTCTATTGCAAATAATATTTTATTTATTAATGGTTATCAAGAAAATACTGTTACATTTTATGATACTGAGGAGAATAGTTCTAAGAAAATAGAATATCCTTATAAAGTTATTCAAGATGAATTCTTTGTTACGAATGATTATCGTAATGATACTAATGACTCTAGAAAGTTTGGAAGTATTTCAAAAGATGAAATTGTAGGAAGAGTTATTTTTCAAGTACAAATAAGAGATTTTTAAATTATATCAATAAAGGTGTGTGAAACAATGGATAAAACTGTAAAAACTATCAATAAAATCATTGATCGTATTATGACCATTGTTTTTTTATTGCTTATTTTAATTGGTATTTATGCTCTTTATGATAATTATTTAATTCAAAAGAGTGGAACTTTACCTGAAGAAGTGGTGGCTTTAAAACCTGATAAAGAGGAAATTGTTAGTGCTCCTTCTGAAGAAGTTCTTTATTTAAAAGATTTGAAAGAGTTGAATCCTGATATAGTTGGATGGATTACTATTGATGATACTACTATAGATTATCCTGTTGTGCAAGGAATTGATAATGATGATTACCTTGATAGAAATTATTTACATGAATATGCTACTACGGGTAGTATTTTCTTAGATTATCGTAATGATAGATTTTTTAGTGATCAATTTTCAGTTATATATGGGCATCATATTAATACGGGTATGATGTTTACAGATATTAAGAAATTTGAAGATGATGAATTCTTTAATAGTCATTTAACGGGAACTCTTTACACTGAAAATGTTGTTTATGATATTAAAATTATATCTTATGCTATTGTATTAGCTACGGAAGATTATGTTTTTGATGTATATCGTATTAAAAATCAATATAATCATATTATTATTAATTTTTTAAAGGAAAATTCTATTCATTTTAGTGGTGAAGAAGTTGTAGATGATGATAAATTATTAGTTTTATCTACTTGTGATTCTTTAGGATCTTATAAGAGAGCAATTCTTTTTACAAAGCTTGTTGAATCTACTGGTGAAAAAGAAATTACGCAAGCAGTTGAAGAGCAAGAAAAACCAGCTCAGATTATTCAGAAAAGTCAGGTTAAAGCTTCTTTTCAATTGCCATTTTCATATCGTAAGTTGGCTTTAATATTGTTGGGAATATTTGTTGTTTTCTTATTTTTATCTTTTGGATTTAGAATGTTTCGTTTATATCGAGCAAGAAAGAAGATTCAAGCTGATAAAGAAGTTATATAATAAGCGTTTTTTTAGGCGCTTTTTTTGTGTTTTATAAATTATTATATGTTATACTAATTGTGAATTGAGAGGAGTTGTTTATATGATTGAAGTTAATCATGTTTCTAAGAAGTTTAATAAAATAGTTGATAAAAGAAAAAAAGTTTCTTTTTTGGCTGATGATGATATTTCTTTTAAGGTTAATGATGGTGAAATACTTGGTTTATTAGGTCCTAATGGTGCTGGTAAAACTACTTTATTAAGAATAATAGCAGGTATTATGACTCCTAGTGATGGGAAAGTAATTTTTGATGGTAAAGATTTAAAACATAATGAGCTTTCTATCAAAAAACAATTAGCTTTTTTATCAGGTAATACTCATCTATATAAAGATATTTCTTGTGTAGAATTATTAAAAATGTGTGCAAAGTATTATGATATGAGTAAAACGGATACAGAAAAAAGAATAGCTACAGTTATTAAAAGATTTGACATGGAATCATTTAAAGACCAAAGGATTGGAAGCTTATCTACTGGTCAAATGCAAAGAGTAGGAGTTTCTAGGTGTGTATTACATGATCCTCATTATTATATTCTTGATGAAGCAACTTCTGGTTTAGATATTATTTCTAGTCAAGTTATTTTGGATTTTATTAAAGAAGAAAGAGAAAAAGGAAAATGTATTATATATTCAACTCATTATATGGAAGAGGCTGAAAATATTTGTGATAGGGTTGTTTTAATTAATAAAGGAAAAGTTGTGGCTATGGGGACTCCTAAAGATATTGAGGAGCAAACTCATACTACTAATATTAGGGATGCTTTTATTGCTTTGATTGGTGGTGTTCATAGTGAAATGGAATAATATTAAAATTACGATATTTAAGGAATTACGCGGTATTATTAGGGATAAAAAATCTTTTCATAAGATTTTGCTTTATCCTATTATTATTCCAGTTATAATACTCTTATTTGGTTACTTATTTGATTATATGGATAATTCTAGTTATTCTGTAGGAATAAATTATCAATTATCTGAGAATGAAAAGAGTATTGTAAAGGAAATTGGTTCTATTAATTATAATTATTATAAAACTTTAGAAGATATGGAATCGGCTTATAATAATGGGGAAATTACTGGGTATATTGTAAAGGAAGAAAATAATTATACTGTTTATACTGATACTTCTACAAATAGTGGGCAAATGACAAGTTCTTATATTAATAGTTATCTTGATTCTTATAATCAATTACTGGGATATGCTTATCTTAATGAAAAGGGTATTGCTGCTGATGAAGTATTTCATTCTATTATTATTTCATCTAAGTCATTAGCTAAAGATGAAGATAATTCTTTCTTCTCTATATTTTTTAATTTGACTATTACTTATGTTTTGATGATTATTATTATGACTTGTATTGTGGTTAGTACTGATGCAACTTCTGGTGAAAAGGAAAGAGGAACTTTGGAAACAATATTAACTTTCCCTATTAAGAGTATTGAATTGATTATTGGGAAGTACTTAGCGACAGTTTTATTAGGTTGTGTTTCTGGGGTTGTTTCTTATGCATTAATGATTCCTTCTTTCTATTTGGGGAAATCACTGTTTAAGACATTTGAAGATATACGTATTGCTATTAATGCTAGTTCGGTTTTATTAGTTTTATCTATTATTATATTATCGGCTTTTTTAGTAGCTGGAGTTTGTTTTGCTTTATCGGGTAAAGCTAAAACTTATAAAGAAGCACAATCTTCTTTACAATTAATTTCTTTGCTACCTTTAATTCCTTATTTTATTAAAGTAATGGAAGTTGATAATACGATGTTTAGTTTTATTCCAATTGCTAATTGTGGAATGGCATTAAATGATATTACTATGAATGATATAAATATTCAATCATTGATTATTATTTTTATTACTACAATTGTTTATACTATTTTAATTATATTATTTATTTCTAAACAGTATAGTTCAGAAGAAACTTTATTTGTTTAAGAATTATTATTTTGAGGTGCCTAATGAAGAAACATGTAGATGAAATTACAAAGGAAGAAATGAATTTGGTTAGAGAATGTTTTGATGTATTTTCTGTAAATGAAATAGCTGAGTTAACTAAGTTAACTTATTATGAAGTATTATATTGTTTAAAAAGAATATATCCTTCTTTGGATCTTTTGCCATTAATGACAGGCTATTCTATTAATGAAAAAAGAATTTTAGTTATGTCTGATACTCATATTGGGAGTAAATTCGAGAACCTTTACTATGTTGAAGAGACTATGATGTTTGGTATTGATAAGGGTATTTATACATTTGTTCATAATGGTGATGTTATTCAATCTGATTTTAAGAATGTTTTGGGGAAATATCGCGATGAAGACAAGCAGGTAGAACATCTTATAAATGATTTTCCTTATAATCCTTTAATTCGGTATATTATGATGTTTGGTAACCATGATTTTAATACTTTTAGTAAAGATCAACATTTTATGGATATGTTTAATAGTAGAAAAGACTTTAATTTATTAGGTGTAAAATATGGTTACATTAATTGGCTGGGTTCTACTATAGCTTTGATTCATCCTACTAAAAAATATATGATTCCTATTCCATTTTGTGAAGCGGCAATTGTTTTGAGAGGACATGCTCATAATTTCATATTTAAGGAACCTCATACGGCTTATGTATCAACTATGTCTGATGATAAAATTCAAAATAATGAAAGCCGTCCTGGCTTTTTAGTAGTAACTAATGAGAGTGATCATTTCTTAATAGAACCTTATTATTTTGAAAATGCTCTTATTTGCGAAGATGAAAGAAAAATATTTGTGAAAAAGTAATTATTTGGGAGGTGATAAGATGTATGGTGCTATTTATGGAGATTTAGTTGGTAGTGTTTATGAATATGATCAAACACGAAAGATTAGGAGTATTGATCCTGAGATATTATTAACAGATGAGTCTTTTTATAGTGATGATACTATTTTAACAGTTGCTGTTTTAGATGCTATATTACATGATAGAAATTATGATTATTATATCCGAAAGTATATTGATGATATTTTAAAACTCGATTATCGACCAGAATTTGAACCTTATTTTGATAGTCCATTTTCACCAGGTTTAATTGCTTGGGCTAAGAAAAAAGAAATTGGTTGTAGTGGTGGTAATGGAGCTTTGATGAGAATTTCTCCAGTTGGATTTATGTTTGATAATCCTGAAGAGGTTTATCATAATGCTTTTTTGGCAACGAATCCGTCTCATCATTCTTTTGAAGCTACTATTTCAGCATCTACTTTAGCTTTAATGATTTATTATTTAAGAAAAGGATATTCTAAAGAAGAAGTATATCAAAAATTAAAACTACCTGTCCATTATCAACCATTTAAAAGATTTAATATGACTTGCTATGAAACTTTAGGAAACTGTTTGTATGCTTTTTATCAATCTAGTAGTTTTGAAGATGCGATTAGAAAGACTTTATTAATGGGAGGAGATACAGATACTAATGCTGCAATTGTAGGAAGTATGGCAGAAGCTTTGTATGGAATTGATGATTCTATAGTGGAATCTATTCAAAAGAAGCTCCCAAAGAATTATGTTAAAGTTTTAGAAAAAGCAAAAGAATATGGTTATCGTTAGGTGATTTTATGAGTTTAAATTCTAAATTAATGATAAAAAAAGTTACTTTGGAGAGGGATAGAATTGATTCTTTTGATCGGTACCCATTTAATATAGAAATTGTAAAAAACTTCAAAGAGTTGTCTTTTGATTCGCCTGTAACTTTTTTTGTAGGAGAAAATGGTGTTGGTAAGTCTACTTTTATTGAAGCTATAGCTGTTGCTTTAGGATTGCCTCCAGAAGGTGGAACAGAAAATTTTCAGTATGAAACAAGAGATACAACTTCAGAATTATCAAAATATCTTAGAGTGGCAACATTTAATAGGCCAAGAATGAAATTCTTTTTAAGGGCAGAAAGTTTTTATAATTTTTCAACAGAAATGGAAAGAATAGCAGAAGAAAATGGCTTTCCTGAATTATATACCTATTATGGAGGTAACTTACATGAATGTTCTCACGGGGAAGCATTTATTCAATTAGTACAAAATAAATTTAAAGGAAATGGACTATACATATTGGATGAGCCTGAAGCAGCATTATCTCCAGAAAGACAATTATCATTATTATGTTTAATTGATCAATTGGTAAAAGATGGTAGTCAGTTTATTATTGCAACTCATTCTCCTATTCTTATTAGTTATCGTGATGGAAAAATATTAGATTTAAATCATTCTTTTCAAGAAGTAAAATATGAAGATACGGATATTTATTCTTTGTATAAAATGTATTTAGATAATCCTTTAGCTATGCAACATCGTCTCTTTGATGAATAATAAAAAAAGACAATTATTTGTCTTTTTTTATTAATAAATCTATTAAATAATTAATTTCTTTACTAAGCGTCTTGTTTTTATAAGTTATGATAGTTAAATGTCTTGTTTCTAATTCTTTTTCTAATTGTATTTCGAATAGTTCTTGGTTCTTTAATTCTTCCTCAATAAATTCTTTTGTTAGAATACTTATTCCAAGACCATTTTTAACTAATTGAGTAATTAATGAAGTTCCTAAGATTTCCATAGTAGGTGTTATATCTAGATTATTTTCTTGGAAAAAATCTAGGGCATATTGGTAGGTTGTAGCTCCTTTAGAGCTTATAATATAAGGATACTTTTCTAGTTCTTTTACTTTTATTTTTTTATTAATTAATTCTTTATAATTATTATTACATACAAATATTGGATGAAGTTCTTGACTTATTTTTCTTTGTTCATAGTTATCTTCTAATTCATCAATATAATAGCCTATGGCAATATCTACTTCATCATTTTTTAATTTGCTTTTTACTCCTTTTATATCTGTACAACTCAAATTAATTTTAATATTAGGATATTTTTTTTGAAATAAATTAATATATGGAACTAATACTTTGTCAGCTAATACTTTTCCAACTAATATATTAATTGTTTTTGTTTTGGTTATTTTCTTTAAATCATTATTTAAAATGTTTAATACTTTTTCAGTTGAATTATATAGTATTTCTCCTTCTTTTGTTAGTTCTACTCCTTTTTTTGATCTTGTAAATAATTGACAATCTAATTGTTCTTCTATATTTTTTATTGATTTACTTACAGTAGATTGAGATACTAATAATTCATTACTAGCTTTTGTAATATTTTTATATTTAGCTACTATATAGAAAGTTTTTAATAATTCTATATTAATATCAATATTCATATAACCCCCCCAATAAGTAGGGATTATTATACTATTTTTTTTATTAAAATTCAAGATTATCTATGAAAATAATTCATAGATATGATGAATTATTGCTATTTTACATTAGATAATTATTCTGTTATAATACATATCGGTGAGTGAGAGTGGGGGCTTTATGAAAAATAATTCTTTACAGAGAGAATACTTTAGTGATAAAGTCGATACTTGTAAAAGTTTATCTTCTTGTATAATTCCAAATGTTTTTTGTGAAATAGGTTCACAAGCATTTTATGATTGGGAGAGTTGTCGCTATGTTGTTATTCCACCTTCTGTAAAAAAAATAGCAGATGATGCTTTTCTTTGGGATAATATTCATTTAGTTATTTCTAATAATGAGTTTTTTCAGAATTCTATGTATTCTTTTCAAGTGTTTCCTTATGTTAATGATGAATTTGCTAGTTCAATGGTTTCTATGTTTGAGAAAATTGAAAGTATAGATACTAAAGTAGATATCAAGAGTGATGATATTAGTAAAAAAAGGGATATGATTAATCAAGAAATTGAGGATGTTCTTCAAAAATTAGAGAGAAAAGAAAGTGATCTTCAGAAAAAGGCCACTTCTTTGGAAAAAGAATACTCTTATTTAAAGAAGAAAAGCGATGAAGGATCTCAGTTTATGAAAGAGATTCATAATAAAGTAAATAAACTGGTTAATGATGGTGTTAGTCAGGAATTAAAAAATTTAAAGAGTGAATGTAATAAGTTTAAAAAACTTCAAAAATCAGAAGCAGAGGCTGCTAAAAAATTATTAGGGGACTTGAAAAATGATGTTAAAGATGCTGTTCTTGAAGAAGAAAAAAGGTTGGCTAAAGTTCAGGTTGAATGTGAAAAATCTTTGAAATCTATCGAACAAAGAAAAGAAGAATTAGCTGATATGATTGTTGATAAAGCTTTAGAAAAAGCCAAGGTGGAAACTCCTTATAAGATGATTTCAATTGTTATTGATAATAAGGAAAAGAAGACTACTAAACCAAAAATTCTTCATCATCAATTTGAAGATGTTTTGAAATTAGTTTCAGCTGGTTTTAATCCATTATTGGTTGGTCCTGCTGGATGTGGAAAAAATGTAATTATTGAGCAAATTGCGGATATTTTGGATTGGAAATTCTATTATGTTAATGATGTAACAGAAGAATATAAAGTAATGGGTTTTGTAGATGCAAATGGTCATTATTGTAAAACGCAATTTTATGAAGCTTTTACAAAGGGTGGCTTTATCATGATAGATGAGTTAGATCAATCTAATGCTAGTGCACTTTTAGCTATTAATTCTGCTGTTGGAACAGGATATCATGAATATGCTTCTTTTCCTGATGGTAAATGTTATCCTAAACATGCTGATTTTCATATAGCTGCTGCTGCTAATACATATGGTAATGGTGCTAATATGCTCTATTGTGGTAGAAATCAGTTAGATGTGGCATCTTTAAATCGTTTTACGCCAATTTATATATATTATGATAATACATTAGAATCGAATCTGGTATTTAATCAAGATTTTTTACCATTATATTGGAAGATTAGGAAAATTATTGAAAATAATAGACTTAGACAAGTTATTTCTACAAGAAATATAGTAAACGCTGATAAGATGATTTCTAATGAATTATTTGATTTAGATAAAATATTTGATTTTACTCTTACTCAGGGAATGAGTAATGAAGATTTAAGAATTATATTAAATGAATTAGATAAAACAGTATCAACTGGTTATTATGAAGATAAGTTTTGTAATTATTTACAGAAAGTAAAAAAAATTAGTACGAAAGAATATTAGGTGATATTTATGGCAAAAGAAAAATGTTTTCAATTTCATAATTCTACTGTCTATGTGGGAACTTTTGATAGTTTAGATGATTTTTTGTTTTATGTTAGAGATGAGAACGTTAATTATATGTTTGTTGATAAAATGGCAAGCAAATCTAGAGATTATTATTTTACTGAAACTAATTCTTATGAGGAAGCCTGGAACTTATGCCGTTATGGGATGAGTGAAGGATTTATTCAATTTGCCGATAAATTTGATTCTTTGAATTATTATATAGATTCTCAAGATAGGGTGGAGAACTATTATTCAGTTTCTGGATTTCTTCCTAGTGTACCTAGATATTTATTGAATATTCCAGCAGCTATGCATTCTTATCATGTTGTTAAAGATGACCCAACAATCAATATTTATATGAATTATTCTTATGAAGCTTATACTTCAAAAAATGCTGTTAAGAATAGAGGAATTATAGTATTAAGTCTTATTCAATATTTAGAAAAAAAAGGATATAAGATTAACTTTTATGGTTTTGATCTTAGTCATACGAAGAGTTATTCTGAATCATTATTTTTAGAGGTTCCATTAAAAAAAGAATATGAAAAAATAAATTTAAAATTGATGTATTTTCCTCTTGTAAATCTTTCTTTTCTTAGAAGATTATTATTTCGAGCTGAGGAGAAAATGCCATTAAAGTCTAGCGAATGGGTAGGTGGGTATGGAATTCCTTCTAAGTGTCATGAAACTATTGAATTTTTAGAAGCTTATCAAAAATTAAAAAATATTGATCAAATAATTTATATTTCTTCACCTGATGAACTAGGAATATACGGTAAAGATTTAAAAGAAGATTATCAAAGGGCAATTAAAAAAATAAATCAAAAATATCAAAATATTGATATTCAAAAGAGAAAGAATATGGTGAATTATGGATAAACAAAATGATGTATGGAAGGATAAGGGGACAGTTAGTGTTCAAATAGGAAATGGAAAAGTTGATTTTTCTCGGACTACATTGAAAAAATATTTTATTTCTCATCATAGGTTTGAGATTAATAGGGAAACTTTCTTAGATTATTTTAATAAAGATTCATTATCTAAAATGGATGAAGAAACAGGGTGCTATTTACCTCATTTACTTTTTTTAGATGGGAGTCATCATTATGATAATATTATGCCATTTATTTTTGATTATGTTTCTCCTTATGAGTTTAATAAAGATGGTCAGTTATATTTAGATTGTGTTTTCCAATCTCATATGCGTATTGGTAATATGATTTATAATTATTTAAAAATATTGGATGACGCTGTTAAGCTGTATAATATTAATGTTAATGAACAATTTGATAATCAAGGTAATAATCTTCTTCACTGGATAATAACAGGAGAAGCACTTGATTATATTGAAAAATTAACTCCATATTTTTTCAGATATTTATTTTTTGAACCTAATAATTTCGGAGTTAGTCCCGATACTCTAAATGATTTAGCTAAATCATTGAATCTATATAAACCAAAATATCAATATGAAATGTTTGGAGATTCTATTTCTCTTACTTACAACTTTGAAAATTATTCACTAAGTACTAGTTATTTTCCTATTTATGTTTATTCAAATGAGGATAAAGTAATGAAAAAGTTTATGAATAATAGTCATTGGAGGCGGGTATATGAGAATCTTAATTTAAATAAGTGTAAATTTAAAAATTAGATACTACTATTAATAATTAATAGTAGTTTTTTAGTATGTATGTTATAATTATTTTATTGTAAGGGAAGGTAAATATGAGAAAGGCTGTTATTTTTGATCTTGATGGAACATTATGGGAAGTTATTGATACGACTTATAAGACTGTTAATGAGATTGCTGAAAAGTATCATTTAAAAAAGATTAGTAGAGAAACTGTTTGTAGTAGTTTTGGACTTGATAAAGAAGGAGTGGCAAAAAGTTTTTTTCCAGATGTTAATTTGAGTGATGCGTTAAGGTATGTTGATGAAAGTTCTTGGTTAAATATTCAATCTATTATCAAATATGGTGGAACGATTTATCCAAATTTAAATGTTGTTCTTTCACAATTAAAGAATGATTATCAATTGTTTATTGTTAGTAATAGTTGTGATATTAAATATATAGAAGCATTTTTTCATATTTCAGGTACAAAACAGTATTTTAGAGATTATATAGCTGCTAGTCAATTAGGATTATCTAAAGGAGAAGCTATTCAAAAAATTATGAAAGATTATGGTATAAATAGAGGAGTTTATGTTGGAGATACTGAACTTGATTTAGCAGCAACTAAAGAAGCTAATATAGACTTTATTTATGCTAAATATGGGTTTGGAAAAGATGTTTCTGCTTATTATTCAATTAATAATATAACGGAGTTACCAAATGTTATTGAGACTATTATGAAGGATTAGAGAAAAGGAGGATTAATATGTTTTTTGATATTATTGGTTGGATTGGAATGATTCTAGTTTTACTTGCTTATATTTTGTTATCTACTAATAAGATTAAGAATGGTATGTGTTATCAGGTATTAAATCTATTAGCTGGTATTTTTATGGCAATTGGGGTATTTCCTAAGGATGCTTGGTTTTCCTTTACTTTGCAAATAGTGTGGTCTTTAATTGCAATTGTTTCTATTTTTAAAATATTAAAAAAAAGTAATTAAATATATGACTATTCATTTTATTTATGATTATTATAATGTATAAGCAGGAGGTGGAAACATGAATGTATTTTTTTCTGTTTCTTCAAGAACAAACATAGATTCTAAATATTTTAATGACGCTAAAAAATTTAGTGATGCTTTAGCAGAAGTTGGTTATGATTTAGTAATTGGTGCTGCTATGAAAGATGGGATGAGTGGGGAAGTATTACGTAGTTTTAAAAATCATAATAGAAAAATTTATTTAAAAACGATGGAATGCTATCATGAAGATCCTATAGAATTTAATTATGTTGATTTTGAATATGTAGAAGATACTTTTATGAGAACAAAGCGTATCTATGAAGAAAGTGATATTTTGTTTTTTATGCCAGGTGGTACTGGAACAACTTCTGAAATATTTGCTTTTTTAGAGCAATTACGTACAGATAAATGTTCAAAAAAAATTGTAATCTATAATAGAGATAATCATTACCAAGATGTATTAAAGGCTATTCATAAATATATATCTTTAAATTTTAATGATGATAGTATTTTTAAATATTTAAATATCTATGATGAAGAAGAAGAATTAATTGATTTTATTACTAAATATCAAAATGATTATATTAATAATAAGATAATATAATGGTATTATTTTGGTTAATATTAAATGAATTATGAAAAAAACAACGAGTATTTTTTACTCATTGTTTTTTTTCATTGAAAATTGCTAATAAGGTTTGTTTTTCTTCGGGATCTGTAACTAGTTCTAATTTTAACTCATCTGCTTCTATGTATTGTTTTGCAAATCTAATTTCTACAGGTGTAAAATTACTTATTAAAAATACATAATCATTTCCATTATATTCTACTTGTGAATAGACTATATAATTTTTTCCATTGTCTAGTTCACAAGCTTCACCTTTTACTAATTTTTCCATTTAAAAACCTCCTTTTTCAATTAATTCTGCTAATAGTTCTCTCATAGCATAAAGATATACAATTACAGCTTCTGAAAAATCATCTTCAGTATAGTTTTCATTATTTACATCTAATATTTCTCTATTATATAGTATTTTATATGATTTTTCTTTATCATTATCTGCTAAAATTTTTTGAAGTACTAGAATATCTTCTTTCAGTAAACTAATTATATTTTTTTGTTTATCTTTTAAGTCTAGTTGTTTGTATTTTTCAATAAATTGATTAAATTCTTTATTTTCTATTATTTCCATTTTCATTATCCTTTTCTACTAAACGACCTTCAGCGTCTATTTGATTTTCTTTTCCGATTGTGGAAATTTCTTCTATTACTATGTCAGTAATATTTTGTATATGTTTATCGGCATAATGAAGATATATTTGTCCACCATTTATTTCTATTTTATCATTTGGACCTATAATATAATCTATTCCTGAATGACGTTTTATAATAGCATATACTTCTTTTACTTGCTCAGGAGTTAATCTTTGTATTATGTCGGTGTTCTTTCCAATGAAGACTCTTCTCATTAATTTGCCAAATTTTGATTCTTCTTCATACTTTTTCTTGGCTTTTCTAAATTCTATTTTGAATTCAATATATTGTTTTTCATTTTCAAATTCAAATAAAGATGGATTTTCTTCACTTTCTTTATTTTTCTTATAAGTACTTAGAGCATTAGCAATTGCGTATAGAGCAGTTACTAATGATGCTGCTAAAGCTAAGTTATTTAGTTTCCATTCTACTTTTATTCCATCTGGTACACTTTCTGTTATCTCTTCAGGTGTAGAAATTGTTTTTGTTTCAGTTGTAACATCTAATTTTTCAATTCTATATTTTTGATTATCTGAGCCAGTTACTTCTGTACCTGGTTTTAAAAAGTTTCCATTTTCATCTACGATTTTTATAGTTGTTCCATCTGATAAAGTAATTGTATCTCCTGTAAAATCAGTAATGGTTCCACTACCAGCACTATAATCTTCTACTATTTCTTTGATTAATTCTGGAGTAATAGTATCGGTGGTGATTAAATCGGTTATGTCTATCCATCCTAATCTTGAACCATCTTTGTTTGATCCTAGGTGAATTTTTATTTCAATATCATCGATTGTTAGGTTGTGTTTTATTAATGTCTCCTCTACAAATTCTTTTAATTTTGATTGATCATCTATTCCATTAAAGTCTTCTATATATTCAATGGGTTCTCCATTTACTACAATTGCAAATCCAGTGACTTGATAATCTCCGGCTTCTTTACCTTCTTTTTTGAATTCTTCACCCATTGTTTTACTTGAACCTGTTTCGTTACTATTTACATAAAACTTTTCTCCATCTTTTACAGGAACTTTATCTCCCATTTCTATTTCTTTTATTGCTCTATCAACCATTTCTTCTGCTGTTTCTCTTCGATGATTTTCTCCATGAATATCATAATCAACTGATTGGGTTGTTGTTTCTGATGTAAGAATTCTTTGATATACTATTTCTTTATATCTAGTATCTATATCTATTCCACCAATAAACATCATGACAGGTATTAAAAAGGCAGCTACTCCGGATTTATATTTTCTTACGACTCTTGCGACAATTATTTCTTGTTCTTCTTCTGGTTCTTGTGGAGGCTTAGGCGATTCTGGTCCTTGAGGTGGCTTAGGAGGTTCTGGTCCTTTTTTTGGTACTTTTTTGGCGTATATATAATCTTCTAAAGCTTTTCTAATTTCTTCTAGACTTACATATGTACCAGGGGATAATTCTATTCCTTTATTTCCTAAAAAAGCAACTCCTTTGTCTATTATTTCACCATTTTTTCCTTGTACTCCCCAGTTTCTAGATTCTTGATTTTTTACATTAGGATTTTTTCCTTCTATTATAATAGCTCCGGATATTTCTTTTATCATTTCAAATAATTTATCTAAATTAATTTGAGCGAATGTTTTTTTGTGAACAATTAGTGTTCCTGGTTCTTGTCTTTTTAGTTCTTCTTGAATAGCTTTTTCAATATCTTCTTCAGAAATAAAACTTCCATCTGCTAAAACTATGCCTTGTTTGTTATAACCCATCATAATAGAACTACTTCTTTGTTCAAGACCATTTTTATCTTTTATTGTTACAGATTTATCTTTTCTGTCTAAGTCTTGATTTACTGATTCAGTATTAATTTGAATTTCTGTATTATTACTAAAATCAACATCTACATTTCCCGTTTGGACAATTTCTTCATCGTTCATATTATCACTTTCTTTCTGTTCTTTTATTATATTTTACCATATAATTATTTATTCTTCTCGTATTATTAATTTTGGTTGTAAACATTTACATTATTTATTTTTTTAAGAAAAAATGATATAATATGTCAGAAAAAAATAATAATCATCTTCTCGTAATACTAAAAGGATGATATACTAGTTATTGATGGGGGAATTTAGTATGATTTTAAGTTATAAGACATTAAGAAAGCTATTAACTAAGAATAAGTTAATAAAGAATTTTAGTTATCAGAATTTACATTCTTCTTCTTATGATGTAACTACTGATAAGTTTATATTAAAATTTAAGGATGAAGAAAAATCAATTTCATTAATTGATGCTCAAGAATTAGATAATTTATTTGAAGTTATTAATATTAGTGAGGGTTATAAATTAAAGCCAGGAGAATGTATTATTGTAGTTTTAGAAGATGAATTTAATTTACCAAATAATATATGTGGACAAATTAGAGGAAGGACTTCTTTTAATCGATTGGGAATTACACTTCCAACTCAGCATTTAAATCCTGGATTTATGGGAAAGTTAAATTTAACAATTATTAATAATTCTCCTATTACTTATACTATAATGCCTAAAATGCAGATTGCTCAAGTAGTCTTTGAAAAGTTAGATAGAAAAGTAAAGAAAGAATATATGTATTCTCATCAAAAACATGCTGTTTATCAACAAAAAGATGGTATGCAAGGATCTAAAGTTTATTATGATTTTGTTGGAAAAGTAGTAAGACATTTTAAAGGTAATTATTATTATATTGATAATATTTGTATGGATTCTGAAACAAAAGAATATACTATTATTTATCGTAATTTATATGAGAGGGAAGATTCTAATATTTGGGCAAGACCTGCTAAAATGTTTTTTGAAGAAATTGATCCGGATAGAAAAGATAATGTCACAAAACAGAAACATCGTTTTGAAATAGTAGATGATCTTACGATTGATTATACTAAGAAAGAGAAAGATGTTACTGAAGAAAAATAATAAATCACTTCTTATTAAGTGATTTTTTTGATATTATTAAGTTAGGAAGGCGATAATATGAGCGAAAAAGACTATTGGGATATGGTTGCTAATGAAAAGAAATTTAATACTCCATTTCAAATGGATTTATTTAAAAAATATGTTGATTCAGATAAAAAAATACTAGATTATGGATGTGGATATGGTAGAGTATTAAAAGAATTGTATGATCATGGTTATAATAATTTGTTAGGAGTAGATTTTTCTAGTGAAATGATTTATAGGGCAAAAAAAATATATCCTTATATTGATTTTAATCTTATTGATGGTGATACTTTAAATTTTGATGATGAGAGTTTTGATTCTATTGTTTTAGTGGCTGTACTTAATTGTATTCATGAAGAAGAAAAACAAGTGAGATTAATGAAAGAATTGTATCGTGTTCTTAAAAAAGATGGAATAATCTATGTAAATGACTTCTTATTAAATCAATCTGATATGTATTTAGAGAGATATGATGAGTATAAAGAAAAATATAAATCCTATGGTGTTTTTGAGACTGTTGATGGAGGAATATTTAAACATCTTAGCATGCCTAGCTTTTTTAATTTGTTAAAGAACTATAAGTGTGAAGAGACAAAAACATTAAAATATACAACAATGAATGGACATACGGCTAATGGGATTTATTATATTGGAAAAAAATAGTAATTATTATAAATAGAAGGTGGTGAGGTGTTTGATTATTAATTATTCTGATCAAGAGGTGATTAAAAATCAAAAATCTATTTTTTTAGCAGGTCCTACTCCTAGAGACGAAAATATTAAGTCCTGGAGGAATGAAGCTTGCCAAATATTAAAAGATAAAGGATTTGATGGGGTTGTTTATGTACCTGAATATTCAACAGGCTTACCTAAAAAAGATTATACTGATCAAGCACAGTGGGAAAGAGATGCAATGTCTTATGCATCTGTGATTGTGGTATGGTTACCAAGAACTTCTGATATGTTAGCTCTTACAACTAATGGGGAGTTTGGTTATTGGATACATACTGGGAAATTAATATATGGTAGACCTGATTGGGCTATTAAAATAAAATATTATGATTGGTTATATGAGACTGATGAAAATTTAAAACCTTATCATAGTTTGGAAGATCTTTTAATTAATGCTATTAAGGTTGCTAATCATGTAGGAATTAACAAACATACAGAAATATTACCTATTGAAAAAAGAGTGATTATGAGGAAAAATCATAATAGTATTAATAAGATTTATGTAGCTCATTCAAAGAAAATTCCTTATCAAGAAGAGTTATATAAACCTATTAGACAAGATTTTGAATTAAAAAAATATGATATTATATTACCTCATGAAAATGACACATATGAAAACTATACAAGAAATTTTTATCGAGATATAGATTTGATGATTGCTGAAGTATCTGATAAGGCTACTGGGTTAGGAATTGAATTAGGATTTGCTTATGATGATGATACTCCTATTTATTGTATTTATAAGAAAGGAACAATACCTAATAATTCTTTAAAATCAGTAACAGGTAATTTTTATGAATATAATACTACTGATGATATGATTTACAAAATTAAAAAAATAATAAATACAGAAGAACAAAAAGTATATAAAAAGAATTAGTATTATTATTTGGGAGGATTTATGAATGATTTAGTTTATAAATATTTTAAAGAAATTTCAGAAATACCTAGGGAGACTTATCATATTGAAAAAATATCGAATTATTTGGTTAATTGTGCAAAGAGGTTAAATTTAGAAGTTATTCAGGATGAGCTAGGGAATGTTGTTATAAAAAAAGAAGCTAGTGAAGGTTATTTTGATCATGCTCCTATTATTATTCAGGGACATATGGATATGGTATGTCAAAAGACTAAAGATAGTCTTCATAATTTTTTAACTGATCCAATTGAGATTATTGAAGAAAATGGATATTTAAGAGCTAATCAAACTACTTTAGGGGCAGATGATGGAATAGGAATGGCTATTACTTTAGCACTTTTAGAAAGTGATATTAAGCATCCTAAAATAGAGGCATTATTTACAGTTAATGAAGAAGTAGGTATGGAAGGTGCTATTGGATTTAATTTTAGGAATCTAGATGGTAATCGTTTAATAAATGTTGATTCTGAAGACGAAGGTATTTTAACAGCAGGATGTGCTGGTGGAGTTAGGGTAGATGTTACTTATACTGGTGTTAAAGAAGAAAAAGATGGTTATTTGTATACTTTGACAATATCAAATCTTTTAGGTGGTCATTCAGGAATTGATATAAATAAGAATCGAGTAAATGCTATTAAGTGTGTAGGAGATTTTTTATCTAAAATAGATGGATATTTTTTAGTTAGTATTGATGGTGGAAAAGTAGATAATGCTATTTGTGATGAATGTACAATAAAAATTTTATTTGAAGAGAAATTTGATTATCATGAATTAGTTCATTCTATAAAAGATTATTTAGAACAAAATGGAGAAAAACAGGGGATAGTATCTATTCATGAAGATTTTATTAAGGAAAAAGTCTTTAGTGATTTAGATACTACTAAGATTATGCAATATATTTCTCAATCTAAAAATGGAGTTATAGCAGATGAAGAACAATTAGATTCGTTAGTTAAGACATCTTTAAATTTTGGAGTAATTAAGACTAAAGATGATATTATTTATATGAATCATTCGGTTCGGTCTTCTAATGATAATGAAAGAGATGAAGTAGTCCAGATGATTTTAGATAATGCTCAAAATATTCAAGCTTCAACTGAACTAAGAAATCCATATTCAGGATGGAAGTTTAATGATAATTCTCAACTTAGAAATATTTTTGAGGAAGTTTATCAAGAGATGTTTCATAAAGATTTAGTTATTGATGTTGTTCATGCTGGATTAGAATGTGGTATTTTTATAGGAAAAAGAGATAATCTTGATTGTGTTTCAATTGGACCTAATATATTAGGCGCTCATACTCCAGAAGAAAAGGTTGAAATAGCTAGTGTTAATCGGACATTTGAATATTTAATTAAAATATTAGAAAAGTTGTGATATTTTATGAATAAATGGAGGTAATTAGGTAGAAGAAAAGAAAGATTTGTTTGAAGAATTAGGTATATTTGATTCTTATGTATAGAAATTCCAGGGGTTTATTAAGGATAGTTTATGAATGATTAAATAATATTGCATACAATAGACAAAGATAACAAGAAACAAATTGCTATAAATAAACAAAGAGCGGAAAACTTACAATTATTAGAACCAATTGCTCCAGCTGTAAAAAAGCCTTTTGAAGTCTATAAGTATACATTAGATAAAGCAATAAAAAGTGCTGATGTAAAAGAAGAGGATGATTCAAAATTATTTATAACTACGTCAAAAATTAATTATAGTGATCTCTATACTCAAGAATTTGAAGAGGATAATATATGTGAAAACAAACCTAAATTAAAAGTAAAAGGATTTAAATTAAAATAATAAGTTTCTTTATAAGAAAAGTTCATTTTAATCTAAAAAAATATAAAAATAAAATGTTTGATATTAATTTATCTAACATTTTTTTTTTATTAAATATTATGAAAATAATAGTATTGAGAATGTGATATAATAAGTATGGGTGATGAGTAATGGATAATAACAAAATAATAATAGATGAAGTAACTAAATTACTTAGTGTTGATAATTCTGGCCATGGTATGGATCATGTAAATAGAGTTCGACGAATTGCATTGTCAATTTCAGGAGATAATGTGAATAAAGAATTGGTATCTGCAATAGCATTATTACATGATGCTGATGATTATAAGATATTTGGGATGGAATATGCAGATAATTTAACAAATACACAAATGATATTATCAAAAACCAGTTTTACGGTAGAAGAAAAGAAAATAATAATGGATTCTATTAAAACTATCGGTTATAGTAAAAGAATATCTGGAATTATTCCAACCATAAAAGAAGCTATGGTTGTGTCTGATGCTGATATGTTAGATGCAATGGGGGCAATTGGAATCCTAAGATCATATCATTATAATATAACACACGGAAATCTTTTTTTTGATAAAGATGTTTTTCCAGTATTAGATCTTGACGTAGACAAGTATAAGTCTAAAAAAACAGGAACAGTAGTTAATCATATCTTTGAAAAATTATTAAACCTAAAAGACTTAATGTTAACTGAAAAAGGAAAAGAGGAATCTCTTAGAAGGTATAGTTTTTTTATAAACTTTTTAAGTGAATTTTTTATTGAAGAGAATGTTCCTGAATGGCAAGAATATTTGGATAATTATATTAAAAAATATAAATAAACGATATTATATTGTCTTTTTTATGATTATTTGAATGTTTTAATAGTGATTGTTGATATAATCCTATAAGTTATCATAAGTTTTTGTTGAAAAAATATTAAATAATAAATATGAGGTGATAAACATGGATTTACGATCAATTTTATTGTCAGATAATGTTGTAGAATCTATTAGTGAAAATATAGATTATTTGTTGCAAATTATTCCAGAAATTAAATATATGATTGGTTTTGAACATAAGCATCCTCATCATCATTTAGATGTATGGAATCATACTTTATTGGCATTAAGCTTATCTGAAAATGATTTTGATATAAGATTATGTTTATTACTTCATGATATTGGTAAACCATTTTCATATCAAGATAAAGAAATTAGACATTTTAAGAATCATCCAATGGTATCAGCAAAAATGTCTGAAGAAATATTATATAGGTTAGGTTATGATGAAGAATATATTAAATTAATATGTTATTTAATTGCAAATCATGATACTCTAATTAGTAGTAAACAAATTGATAATAATTATGAATTATGTTTAAAACTTTATGAAATACAAAGATGTGATGCTCTTGCACATCATCCAGATAAGTTAGAAAAAAGAATAGAATATTTAAGTAAAACAAAGGAAAAATTACTAACTAAAGGAGACAATAAAAATGAATGAAAATATATAATAATACAAAAATGAAATTTGAAGGTGATTGCTAGATATCATTTTAAAATAGATTGATAATAATTTTTAATTAGCGGAATCTAACTATGAAATTGATAATAAATATAAATTGTGATAAAACTATTATTACTAAAGATAGGGGAGAAATTACTTATGAAAGTCAATAATAAATTAAAAGAATATATAGAAAAAAATATTTTTCCACTTTATAAGAACAATTATATAGGTGACAGTTTAGATAGGATTGATTATGTTATAAAGCGTAGTGAAAGTATAATAAAAGATAATAATTTAAAGGTAGATAATGATATTTTATATACCGTAATTAGTTATCATGATATTAGAACAAATAACGATGAAAAGAATCATGAAATAATTAGTGGGGAAATAGTGTTAAAAGATGAATTTTTAAAAGATTTTTTTTCATTAGAACAAAGACAAATAATTAAAGAAGCAATTGAAGATCAAAGAGCAAACTCTGATCGAGAACCAAGAAATATATATGGAAAAATTTTATCATCTGCTTCTAGAAATTCAAGTGTAGAACAGTGTTTAAGAAGATCATATTTTTATGGCAAAAAGAAAAATCCTAATTTGTCTGATAATGAATTGTTTGAGGGGGCATATGAAGCATTATCAAAAAAATTTGGAGATAATGGATATGCAAAGTTTTATTTCAAGGATTTTACATATGAACAGTTTCTAATCGATATAAGAAAGTTACTATCAGACAAAGATAATTTTATAAAAATACAAAAAGAATATATTGATAAAATAAAAGCAAATGAAGATTTTAATTAATAGCAAAATTTATGAGATATTGAATTAGAAAATATTATAATAAATCTCTTAGAACAGTTAAAAACTATATGGCAGAAATGAAAAAAATGGCAAAAGAGATGGTGAATGGATTATTATAAAAAAAATAGAAGATTAAAATATTATGGCCAACAAAAAAGTTGGCCTTTTATTTTTCTAAAATTCCAACTTTGATTTGAAATGCTAATTATGATATTTTATCTGGAATTAATTTATCAATATATAATAGCAGTTCTTTTTTGCTATATTTATTTGTTCGTGTTATACAATCAATACCAATATTGATTAATCCACCTGCATAAAATTTTACAATAATATCAAGTGGTAAATCTGAGATATTTATTTCGCTATTGCTTTTTAATCTTTCTGATACATCTTTTTCTATAGCATCAATTAAAAAATCAATTAATATACCATTCCTATTATTAGCAAGGATAGCACTATAGATTTCTTTGTTTTCTTCAATATGATCTATTAAAATACTTAATAGTTCCATAAGATATTCTTTTGAAAAAGCTTTGTTTTCATTATCTTCAAAAACTTTTAACAAAGATAATTTACGTTCTTCAAATAAGTCAATTAATAATTCATATTTATCATCATAGTGAGCATAAAAAGTAGATCGGTTAACTAATGCCTCTTCACATATATCGGATACTTTTATTTTTTCAAAATTTTTTATTTTCATAAGGTTAAGTAATGAATTAAAAAGAATCTTTTTTGTTTTAACTATTCTTAAATCAGTTTTTTCTTTCAATATAACACCTCGTTTCATAGTTTATTATATTAATTAAAGTACAAAAAGTCAAATAACAAACAAAATGTATGATAAATATACATATATATTTTTAAAATTGTTGGATAAACATCATATATATTCTAATGTGGTGGTATTTGAATAATTAGAGTAATAAAATATTATTTTGATGTGTGTTTATGATAATTATGGGAGGGATATAATGAAAAAGATAACTAATTTAATTGTCAATGGTAGATATGTCTTCTTAACTTTATTTATAATAGTCGCTTGTTTTAGTTTGTATTTATCAACTAAAGTAAATATAAATGAAGATATAATGAAGTATTTACCAGAAACATCAGAAACTAAAATAGGTAAGGACATAATGGATAAAGAGTTTGCCAAACAGGATTCTTCTATTCTTAATGTGATGTTTAAGGGATTATCTGAAAATGAAAAAGATGATACCCTAAAAAAGTTAGAAAATGTAGAAGGTGTTAGTTCAGTTAAGTATGAAAACAATGATAAATATAATAAAGATGATTATTCATTATTTATATTAAATGTTGATGACTATGCCGATTCTAAAACATCAACCAACGTTTATAATTATGTTAAAGATAATTTTAATACAGCTGGGATGAGTGGAACTATATATGACGAAAATAAGCCACTTTTACAATTATGGGTTGTAATATTTGCTATTTTATGTGCTATGGTAATTTTAACAATATTGAGTGAATCTTATGTTGAACCATGGTTATATTTAATATCAATTGGAATAGCAGTATTTATTAATAAAGGTACAAATATAATGTTTGATAGTGTATCGTCAATAACTAATTCAATTGTTGCAATTTTACAACTTGCTCTTTCTATGGATTATTCTATAATGCTATCAAATAGATATAAACAAGAAAAAGCAAATCATTTAAACAAAATAGATGCAATGAAAGAAGCTTTATATCATTCATTTGCTGCTATTTCAAGTAGTTCTGTAACTACCATAGTGGGTTTACTTGCTTTAATATTTATGAGTTTTACAATTGGGAAAGATTTAGGCATTGTATTAGCAAAAGGTGTGCTACTTAGTTTATTAAGTATATTTTTCTGCTTACCAGCACTTTTATTAATCTTCGATAATTTAGTTGAAAAAACATCTAAAAAATCACCTCAGTTTAATTTATCAAAATTAGGTACAAAAGTATATAAAATAAGATATATTCAAGCTTTTGCCGTAATTGCTTTGTTTATAGCAGCTTACTTATTAAAAGGTAATATAAATGTTCTATATACTGGTTCAGAACAAGATAAAGTAGGAAAGGTATTTCCAGCTACAAATCAAATAGCAATTGTGTATGCAAATGAATATGAGGAATTAATGGCATCTTTTTGCAAAGATTTTGAAAAGAATGAAAATATAGATCAAACTTTATGTTATTCAAATACTATAAATGAGAAATTAGCTTATAATGAATTAAATGACAAATTTGAAGATTTAGGAAAGGATACAAAAGTAGATGAATTTTTAACAAAGATTCTTTACTATAATTACTATAATAAGGAAAGCAATAATAAAATGACTTTAAATGAGTTTATTTCATTTATTAAATCAGATGTTTATAGTAATGAAAATTTAAATAATCAAATAGATAGTAAACCTAAAGATAATTTAGATTTATTAACTTATTTTACATCAAGTAATGAAATAAATAAAAATAGAACAATAACGGATATAGCAAACATATTAGGAATGAATGAATCAGATGTTTCAAAAATATTAATTTATTATAATAGTAAGAATTTGAATACAAGAATAACCATAAAAGATTTTGTCAATTTTATGCTAAATGATGTGGCTAATGATAAAGAGTATTCCTCAAATTTAGATTCAAATACAATATCTAAACTACAAACTTTACAAAAGTTCACTAATACTAACTATATAAATAAAAAAATGAATGCTCTTGAGTTATCTAATATGTTTGGAATAGATAAGAATTTGGTAGAACAACTATTATTATTTTATAGAACGACATCAGATAGTACCACAAAGATCTCGTTAAATGAATTTGCTACATTTACTCTAAATTTAGCTAATAATAATAATTATAAAAATTTATTCAATGAAGATACTATCAACTCATTGTCACTTTTAAAAATAATTAGTGATGAAAGTATTATCAGCCAAGAAATAGATGCTACAAATATGAAAAACAATTTAAATAGTATTGGAATAAGTTTAGATGATGAGGAAATAAATCTTTTATATATCTACTATACAGGATATAATACAAATACCAAATTAACATTAAATGAATTTGCTAATACTGCTATTAGTATTTCAAATGATGAGAAATATAAATCTTATTTTTCAGATGAAACTATCAGTTCATTAAATAATATTATAAATCTAAATACATATTATGATAAATCACTTCCTAATACTAACTTATATGATATGTTTGGAATAGATGATGAAAGTGCTGCAAAATTAAATTATGCTATCACAGGAGATATTGAGGCAAGCTATACCATGACACCGGTAAATTTTGTAAATACTTTACTTGGTAGTGAAGAAATATCTTCATCTTTTAGTGAAGATAATTTAAAATCACTTAAATCAGCAGCATATATAATGTCTAATATTAGTACGAAATATGATGCTAATAGTTTAAGTGATGTGTTATCTCAAGATAATAATATAGTAAGTTTTATATATGGTATATACGATTATAAAAGTAACAATTTAAAAAAAGCTTCAATTAAAAATCTAGTTAATTTTATTTATGAAAATAAAAGTAACCAGATGCTATCGAAGTATATGAATGGTAATACAGACAAATTAGGATTAGCGTATAAGGTTGTAAATAATACAAATACCTTATATAGTTATAAAGAGATTAGTAGTATTACAGGTACAAGTGAAGAAAAAACTAAAATGATATATGGAGTTTATGACTATAATACAAAAAACACAAAATTAACTCCATTAGAGTTATGCAATTTAGTAATAAATAATTTTAATAATAAATTATTAAAGAATAAGATTAGTTCATCACAACTAAAAGAATTAAATTTAGTAAAAGAAGTAATGACTAGTACATTGAATAGTACAAAATATAGTGCTTCTAATTTAAGTTCACTACTTGGAATAGATAACGAAAAAATGAGTTTATTATTTAGTTTATACAATTCAAAATATATAAAAAACGGACAGGAAATATCTTTATATAACTATGTTAATTTTATTGTAAATAATGTGATGAATAATAAAAACTATTCAAATAACTTTGATTCTAGCAAGAAAGAAAAACTTAATACAATTAATAAATTAATGAGCAATTCATTAAATAATTATAAATATACTTCAAATGAAAGTTTTGGAACATTAAAAGTATTAAGTGATAATTTAGATCAATCATTAATTGATTTAGTTTATATGTATTATGGGAGTAGTAATGAATACAATGATTCTTGGAAAATGACAATAGAAGAATTTATCAATTATATAAATGATGACATATTAACTGATTCTAGATTTGATAATTTCATTGATAAAGATAAGAGAGATACAATAATTGAAGCAAAAAAGACTGTAGATAAATCAAAAAAAATGATAGTATCATCAAAATATTCTAGAATAGTATTAAATACAAGTTATCCATTTGAAGAACAGGAAACATTTGATTTCATAAATGATATTCATAATAAAATTGGTGGTAAAGAAGATATCTATGTTGTTGGAAACTCTCCGATGGCAGTTGAAATTAGTAAAACATTTAATGGTGAATTAAATAGAATAACACTATTAACAATGATATTTATATTTATTGTTGTTGCAGTAACTTTTAAAGATTTAATTATTCCTTTGGTTCTAGTTTTAATTATTCAAACAGCAGTATATACTACTATGAGTGTTATATTTTTATCTGGTGGTTCCGTATATTTTATTTCACTTTTAATAGTTCAAGCAATTTTGATGGGTGCAACAATAGATTATGCTATTGTATATACTGAATATTACCGAGAGTCGAGATTAACAATGGGAGTAAAAGATGCAATAATAAATGCTTACAATGGCTCTATTCATACTATAATTAGTTCTTCATCAATTTTGATAATTGTTACATTAGTAGTTGCAGGGTTTGCTTCTGCTATTGCAGCTAAAATATGTGAAACTATATCACAAGGTACATTTGTTGCAGCGTTATTGATTTTGCTGGTATTACCTGGTGTATTAGCGGCTACAGATAAATTTATCTGTAGAAAAGGCTATTATAAGCAAACAAAGTAGGTTATTATGTGTTAGAAATAATGAAAAAAGTATATCAAACAGAATGATTTAAAAAATCTCTTGATATCGTTAGTGTTATTTTTATAGAACTCGAATTTGCATTTGTTTTAGGTGGTTCTGTTTTTGAGAAAGCAACATTTTATAATATTATTTGGAGATTAGATAGATTTGTAGAATGGAAATCAAACTTTAATTCACCAAAATAAAAGTATAGGAAGATTAAGATATTAGGGATTGAGAAATCAGTCCCTTTTATATATTTAGTTAGTGATAAAAAAGTGTCTTATAATGGCATAGACTTGCGTGCGATAAAGTGAAAAAATTGCTAATAGATCTAGAGGAGAGTATTATGAAGAAATAGAAACTTATGAGTTTTTAGCACAAAACCAAATTTCTTTATTTGATACTATTATGAGATTATCAAAATTTTCAAGTTCTATAAGAAAGTAATAAAGTTTTTAAACTAGATGAAATTATACTAAATTTCGTCTTTTTTATGACATTCTAAGTTTTGTCAATATTAAATTTTTATGTTATATTAATACATACTGAAAACACACGAAATTTGAATTTTTTTGAAAATTATCAAATAAT
>CACZFH010000012.1 GCA_902780395.1 uncultured Erysipelotrichaceae bacterium | reverse complement strand
TTGGCAACACCAAACTGCCTTAATATCTTTAATTGGTGTGAAGTAGCTGATTGACTAATATTCAAAATCGTAGAAATATCACACACGCATAATTCTTGCAAAGACAATACTTGCATTATTCTTATTCTTGTCAAGTCGCCAAAAATCTTAAAAAACTCTGATAAATTATATGATTTTTGTTCCGTAAGCAGTTCTTTTTTTAGTTTTTCAACAATATCTGGATGTATAATTGTTTCTTCACATCTATCTAGTATTTCATTTTCTCCATTCATTTTCTTTCTCCTTAATCTTTTATATTTAAACACCTCAAAGAATTTATTACTGCTACAATGGTTACCCCAACATCTGCAATAACTGCTTGCCATATAGATGTTATTCCTACAATTCCTAATGATATTGCAATTATTTTTATTAACATTGCTAAAGTAATATTTAATACTACTATTTTTCTTGTTTTTTTCGCTATTTTTATTGCAGTTGCTATTTTTGATGTTTCATCTGTCATTATTACAACATCTGATGCCTCTATTGCTGAATCTGATCCTATTCCTCCCATACTGATACCAATATCTGCTCTTGTAATTACTGGAGCATCATTAATTCCATCTCCAACAAATACTAAATTTTGATTTGATTTTTTATCTTGTAATAGTTTTTCAACTTCTTCTACTTTTTGAACTGGTAACAATTCTGCTTTGTAATCATCTACTTTTAGTTCTTTAGCGATTTCTTCTGCAACTGTTTTATTATCTCCTGTTAGCATTACTGTTTTTCTTATTCCTAGTTCTTTTAATTTTCTTATTGCATCTTTAGAATCCTCTTTTATTATGTCAGAAATTACAATATATCCACAATATTCTTTATTTATTGCTAAATGTACGGTAGTTCCATTGATTTTCTTTTTACTATATTCTATCTTTTCATCATTAAATAATTTGTGACTTCCAACTAAAACTTCTTTACCAAAGATATTGGCTTTTATACCATATCCTGATATTTCTTCATAATCTTTTACTTTTTCTTTATCTACCATTTTATTATACTCATTTAATATTGAAGTAGCTATTGGGTGATTAGAAAATGACTCTGCATAAGCACAATATTCAAGTATTTCTTCCTTTGTATGGTTTAATATTGGTACAATTTCAGTTACTTTGAACACTCCTTTTGTTAATGTTCCTGTCTTATCAAATACTATTGTATCTACATTATTTAATGCCTCTAAATAATTTGAGCCTTTTAATAATATTCCTTTTTTTGAAGCACAACCTATTCCACCGAAGTAACTTAAAGGAATAGATATAACAAGAGCACAAGGGCAAGATATAACTAAACATACTAATGCTCTATAAATCCATTCTGAAAAAGTCGCATTAGGAACTATGAGCGGTGGAAGTATTGCAATTAGCACAGCTAATGCTACAACTATTGGTGTATATATCTTAGCAAATTTCGTTATAAATTTTTCTGTTTTTGCTTTTCTGTTTGAAGTATTTTCTACTAATTTTAATATTTTTGATACAGTAGAATTTTCAAATGCTTTTGTTACTCGTATAGTTAATAAACTTCTTGTATTAATCATTCCACTTAATACTTCATCATTTACTTTTACTTCTCTCGGAACAGACTCTCCAGTAAGTGCTACTGTATCTACAAATGAACTGCCCTCAATAATTACACCATCTAGTGGTATTTTTTCTCCTGTCTTTACAACTATAATATCTCCAATATTTACTTCATCAGGAGATACTTTTTCGATTTTATCTTTTATTTTTAAATTAGCATAATCTGGTCTTATATCCATTAATTCAGCAATAGACTTTCTTGAATGGTCAACGGCTTTATCTTGGAAAAATTCTCCGATTTTATAAAATAACATTACAGCTACTGCTTCTTTAAATTCTCCAATTAGCATAGCACCTATTGTTGCTATACTCATTAAAAAGGTTTCATCAAACACCTTTCCTTTAAACATATTTTTAATTGCTTTAAAAACAATATCATATCCAATTATTATATATGATATTAAGAATATTACAAACTTAAACTTCTCATTTATATTTAAGAAAATTCCTAACAGGCATAGTATTCCACTAATAGCAATTTTAGCTAGTGCTATTTTTCCTTCATCTTCATCATCGTCATCATCATCTTCTTCATTTTACTTCAAACATTAATGTTTTTGTAGTAAAGTTTATGCTCGCAGTTTTAATTTCATCTAGTCTATTTATTTTTTCCTCCATTTTACCTGCACAATTTGCGCACCCTAATCCCTTTAAAATATATTTCATAAATTTCTCCTTATTTATATATGTTTATATGTTCATATATATTATATGAACATTATTTATATTTGTCACTATATTTTAAAGATTTTTAAATATAAGCACATATTAGAAATAATCTAATATGTGCTTATATAACTTCATAACTTCTAAATAAATTATAAAAATCAATTTTCATCTAATCTGATATACAAATTATCTATTTTACGAGCAATTATATAAGTGGTGTCAACGACAATATCAGTTAACTAATTCTTAATAAAAAAACACCTGTTTTTAGGTATTTTTGACTATTTTTGACCATTTATAATATTTTTTTAGTAAATTATGCAAGATTCAAACCATCGCAAAGCCTTGTAAATAAAGGAATTCTATAAAAGTTACTATAAAACAATATCAACCAGTTTATATTTGTATTATTTTCATTCATTTGGATCAACTCCTTTTTAATAAATCAATATAATTATACTATAAAAAGACAAAATTTAATATAATTCTGTCTTTTTTATATCATTTATATAGTGTTGCAAATAGTAATATTACTATTATTAATAAGAGTTACCTGGACATATGGAAAATCGTAATATCTTAATCTTACAATTATTGTTAACTAAAATTTAATAATCCACCATATCACACAAATGACTATAATCAAACTCTAAAATCTCATTATTTTTTTCAACAATAATATAGCCAACACATTGATCTTGATCTTTTGTTAAAGGAACAACTCCAAAATAAATTGTATCTTTTCCATTAGTTATAGGTTTTAGTAAATCATTCATTTCTACTTTAGCAATTCCGTTACTATCAAATTTAAATAAATTTGGATTAATAACATATACTTCATTCATAAAATTATCATAACTAGAAAAATCATATTCTGTTTTTTTATTAATTTGATATGCATTATATAATTTAATACCTATAAAAGTTATTAAGAAAAATAAAAAGATAGCCAATAAATCATAGAAAAAATATTTATGTAAATGTAACTTAAAATTATTCATGATTACCACCTCCAACAATTACATTAAAACTAATATGCGTTTTAACAGAGGTTAATAAACCATCTTTTCTAACAGAATAAATATGTATATAATATCTTCCTTTTTCATTAATAATGTTGCTCAAATCACTAATATAATCACCATCATATAATAATTTATTTTTTCTCTTAATTATTAATTTTAATTTTGAATTTTTGACTAAGGAATATTTTAAATTATCTTCTCTTAACCAACCATTAGTATCTGCTTTACGATAACCATTTTTATAATAAACTTCATATTCATTAACGTCTAATTTAATAGGATTATTTAATTGAATTTCATTTATTCTATTTTCTACTGAATTATAACCACTAGTTCCTGCATTAATAAGTAATCCATTAGTATATTCCTCTGAGTAATAACAATTCATAAGAGTATTATTTAATTTTATTTCAAAAAGATTTTTATCATAACCACTATATAAAGCTGTAAAAAAAATTAAAACAAATAAAAACTCAATTATTAAAAATATAAACAATACTTTAAATGGTTTAATTATTTCACTTAATTGTCCATCCACATAAACTCAACTCACTTTCAGATTGCTATTTATCTTACATATATAATTATAACATATTTTTTTATTTTAATCTAATCACAATATTACTATTTTCCGATATAAATCAAGTATTATTATTACTTGATTTAGAATGAAAATACGTGGCACGTTTTGTCAGTTTACTGATGAAAGTGGCGATAGTATTTTTCTTTTTTATGAATCTCGATGATGAAAAGTTTGTAGTATTGGTGCTTAATGGGATTCCAAAGGGTTTATCCTTGGCACACATTGTTATTGGCTCTGCCAATATCATAGTGTGTTACTATCTTGTCATAAAGATAGTCTTATAAAGAAAGACCATCATCTCTACTCTTTTCTTTATATGGTTTATAATCATTACCTAATATATTATTTATTTCTTCTTCCTTTTTCTTTGGTATTAATCCATCTGCTACTAAATGATAGAAGAAATTTGATACTCTCTCTATTGTCCTTTTTAAAACAGTTATTGTATTTTCAAGTATTGATACTCTATTTGATAACTTTGTGTTTTGAAATTTTAATGTTTCATTTTCATCCTTTAAATCATAGTTTTCTTGTTGTACTTTTGAATATGTACTTATTTGTTCTTTCATTGCTTTGTATGTATTATCTAATTTAGGCTTCATTTCACTTATCTTTTTAGATTCTTCTATTACTTTATTCATACTATCAAATGTATCTTTTTTTATCTTAATTGATTCTTTTTCAAACAATACAGGTTTATTAGATTCCATTTTTATTTCTAAATCGGTAATTGCTTGATCTAATTTGTTACTTCTACTAGTTAATTCTTTATTTACTTCTTGTGTTGCTCTTTTAAATTCTTTCATATTTAAGTGTTCTACTGCACTATGTTTTTGACCTCTTTCTAAAGCAAATCCACCTAGATTTAATAATTCACAATATTTATCTTGTAATTCACTTAAATGTTCTTTATCGTGGATATATTGCTTTTTAGAGATGGTATATCGTTCTGTATTTGTTCTCTTATCAATTTTTTTTATCAAAGGAACTACTACACAATGTATATGAGGTGTCTTTTCATCCATATGTAATGTTGCATGTAATATTTGCTCATCTTTATAACCTAAATATTCTTTTACAAATGCCATACAATACTCTGACCATTCTAGTACTTTTTCTTTAGGCATATCATTAAAGAAGTTATGAGAAGCAGTAAATATCATTTCATCTGCTACAACGCTTTTGGATTTATCTACCATTTGTCTGAATGTTCTTCTTCTATCTTCTCTTTCATTTTTCATTCTTTCTTCATGTTCTTTTTTATATTCTTTTGTTATTTCATAAAAACCTTTAACATATTTCATATTTAATGGAACAAGTTCTACATTATCTTTAGTTTTTGATAAGTCTATATCTGGATTCGATTTATATGCTTTCTTCTCTCTTTTATTGTGAGAACCAATTTGAGCAAGATCATTTAAGGTATAAATAGGTTCACTTCTGAATATTGCATAATTCATACAGTTTCACCTTCTTTAATTTGAAATCCTATAACACTTTTTATAACCTCAGTAGTATTTTTACTATCAAATTCATTAACTGCATTTCTTTTGTTGTCTTCTATACTTCTAATGTAATAATTTTCAGTTGTTTCTACATTTCTATGTCCTAATAAGTTGGCTACATCTTTAATCTCTGTTCCACTATTTAATACTTTCGTTGCATATGTTCCTCTTAAATCATAGAATCTACATTTTTTAATTCCTAATACATTATGTATTATCTTAAATGGATACTTAGGTATATCAGTTCCTACATAAGTTCCATCATCTTTTGTAAATACTAGATTAAGTATTTCTTTTGAATAATCGTCATTAAGAACTATTCTTTTATCTGTTATTTTACCCGATTCAGTTTTAATTTCTTCTAAATGGTAATATTTATAATCTTTACCAAATAATTTCTTTAACTCTTCTTGTCTTTCTTTGAAGTTCTTTAATGCTTTTACTAATGTTTCTCCTATATAGATTTTTCTTTTTCCTGATATAGTTTTAGTTGTTCCTAAAAACCATCTACCATCTTTGTCTTTTGGTTTATCATAAACACTATGTTGAACATCTATTATTCCATTTTCTAAATCAATATCTTCCCATGTAAGAGCAAATACTTCTCCAGTTCTCATACCAGTAAAACATGATGTTAAGAATGAGGCTATAAATGTTGCATTATCCTTAAATTTTTCTAGAATTAAGTCTATTTCTTCTTTTGTATAAACATGTCTTCTTTCTTCTTCTATTTCATCAATTTTAGGTAATCTTAATGTTAATGCTGGATTATATTTAATAAATCCATATAAATTACATGCGTCTCTAAATGATCCTTTAATAACTTTTAATATGTTTTTATAATAAGTTCTTGAATGATTATAATTATTTACTAATTCAGTGATATAGGAATTTAATGCAACTCCTGTTATAGTTGATAGTTTATATTTTCCTATACCTTTCTTTAAATATTTATTAATTATGATTTGATAGGTTTGAATTGTGTTATATTTTAGATTGTTTTTACAATAATTTTCTAACCAATAGTCAAGATAATCTGAATAAGATAAATCACATTGTTTAAAAGGTATCCCTGCATTGATATATTCATTGTAAGCTTGTACTCCTGCTTCTTGAGCTTCTGGCTTTGTTCTAAAACCTGATTTGCTTAACCATTGTCTTTTATTATCTACTCTTGCTATTTCAATTCTATATTCATAATAATTTCCTCTTTTTCTAATATTAATCTTACTCATTATCTACCTCTACAATAATGATCTTTTTAATATTGTTTAAATCAGATAAATCTTTTCCTTCGTTTTGAATTAAGAATCTTTCTAGTGTAGATTTTAAGACTTTTAAACTTCCTAATTTAATTGCAGGTAAATATCCTTTTCTAATTAATTCATAAATATAATTTGGGCTAGAATGAAGAATACTAGCTACTTCCTGTACTGTGTATATTAATCTATCTTCCATTATTTAAACTCCGCAAGTAGTTCTTCAAATTCTTTAATTTCTTCTGGAGTCATAGGCTCTGACTTACACATTTCAGGATGTTTAATCCAATCAGGAGTATTATCTTCATATTCTTTTTTATTATTATATTTATTATTATATTTGGAAGAATAACCTATATTAGATTGATTATCTAAACTATTAACTATTGCCTCATTGTCCCATATGTTATTGGATAAATATATGGTTCTTTTTTTATTACCATTACCATTCTTCCCATATATACATTTAATGTATCCATATTCAATTAAATGTTTTATATGTTTTGAAACTGTATCAACTCTTATTCCATACATATCAGCTAATGCTTTATTGCTTATCCAAGCATATCCCTCCTTTTTGCAAAGAGCAGTAATTCTCTCTGCGATTAATTTTTCTTCGCTAGTTAAATCTTTTGTCTTATAGATCTCACTAGGCATGATTGCGAATATTCTTATATATTCATCATTCATTTTTAGTTCACTTCCTTTTCTCTAGATTTGAACTAAGGCCTTTGTTCACTACCATTATCTATAAGATTGCTTATTTAAACCATTGGAAAAAATCTCCCATAATAGAGAGATTTTTTTAGTTTTATTATTGTTATTTTTACTGTACTAAAAACTAGGAATTTTTTTCCTTTTTATTTTCTTCTTTTAGTTTATTATATGCATTTGGTAGGACTGAATTACATTTAGTTGCTTCATGTACTTTTAATTGAACTCCCATTTTAATATATCCACTCTTTTTAAATTGATAGTATTTTTTTGGATCATATGATAGTTCAAATGCTACATCGTCATCTACATTTGGTGGGTTATCAAACTCTAGGCATTTTAAGATAAATCTTTCTACTTCGTTTAATTGTCTCCAAGATTTCTTAACTTTAATGATTAATTGAATACATAATTCATGAAATTGCTCATAAGCATGTTTATCCATAGTAATTACTGTTGTATCTTCTTCTGTTAAGTCATTTAATCCTTCTGCGTAAGAATATGAGTGCAATTTAGATTCAGATATTACTTTAAACTCTAGATTTTTATCTATATAGAAATCTAATTGCTCTGCATATAGACTATGAAACATTTTATTCATTGTCATTAGTTCAATCAAGTCGTGAAAATCCTTTTTATACATCTTAAAATTTTCTTGTTTGATTCTTTTCTTAGACAACACACCATCTTCATTTAATAATTTTGCTTCTAACTTTCCGTATTCATCATATTTTATCATCCAAACCCTCCCAACAAAAAAGAGGGAAAAAGACTTTTATAGTCAATTTCCCTCATTGATTACATTAATTAATAAACTAAATTGTTTTGGTGTATAAATTAAAAGTGCTTTATTTCTCATTAGACATCAGCTCCAATTAATTAATTGCCTTTTATAATATCACTTTTTATTATTTTTGCAATATTATTTTACATATTTACAATAATATGTCATATAATAAAATTGACATCAAATATAACTTTTGTTATATTATAAATGTATTACTTGCCTGTGAAGGATTAAAGCTGGGTTCTCGAATGAGAGTAGATATACACTTGTATATTTAGAATTCCTTTGCTCCTGGGGCAAGTTTTTTTATGCTTGAATTTCTTTCTTTTCACTTTTTTCTTCTTTTAATTCATTAATTATATTTGGATTTTTTATAAATAATTCTGTTAGAAAGTCTACTAATTGCTGACTGCATCCCCAACTATTTGTTAAGGCATGTTTATAATAATACTTTTCATTTCCTTTTAAATCAAACTTATCACACAATAAACCTAAATCATATTGGGTTATTTTTATAGTAATTCCTTTTCTTTTTAAATTATCTTCTACTATTTCTCTTATTCTTTTTTGTTTATAACAATGTGTTAAATTTGTATCCTTTATTTCTTTTATTATTCTTACCGGATCTTCTCCATCTTTTGCAATTCTAAATGTTGTTTTTGCTTCATCTTTGTCTTTTACTATTTTTACATTTAAGTCTATTTGAATTGCAAGCTTTTCATTTGAATTTTCTGTAATTATTTGTTCTGTTTCATTTTTTACTTTATTATATCTAGTTAAAATATTGTCTCCATATCTACTAAGAATTTCTTCATCTGATATTGATTCATTATTAATTACTAATGTCATAAATGAACTATTAATTTTTTCTGTTATATCTCTTCCAAAAAAATCAAACAATTTTTGAGAATAATTTAAAACATTTGCTTGCATAAAAGGAAGATAAATTGAATCCATTTCTTTAATTACAAAATGTGTTGATGTATTTCTTAAACTTATTATTATTTCTAAATTTTTTCTAACTGGATCTTTATCGTTTGTAAAAATGTGGGCAACGCAATTTGATAATGAAATAGTTCTGTTAGGCTTATCTGGATAATATATACTTTCCCCATTTTGTAGCATCTTTGCTTTTAGTAGTAATTCCCACGCATTACATATAAAAAAAGCAAAACCTTCTAATCTATATTTAATGGTAGGTTTATTATATATTTCTATTGCCATTAAAAACGCTTCTTCACTTTTATCTAAAAAATTATTAATTAATTCGTTATTCATTTTATTATCCTCCTTGATAATTTATTATTTTAACATCTTATTATAAAGCTTTCCACCTTTTTATATTTTTTTAGTCTAAATATGGTTTATCCACAGTTTTGGGGATATCTAATGTATTGGCATATCCTTCAAAAGTTTTTACAGTTTCAGTTTCCATTTTATCAGTCACTCTTACATAAATGTTATATGTAGTCATTATAGTTGAATGTCCTAATCTCTTTGATACTGCTTT
Source organism: uncultured Erysipelotrichaceae bacterium (assembly GCA_902780395.1). Lineage (GTDB taxonomy): Bacteria > Bacillota_I > Bacilli_A > RF39 > UBA660 > UBA3789. The sequence continues at coordinate 34,422 of CACZFH010000012.1, read as the reverse complement.
TATATCTGCTCCTTGTTCTATTAACCTTGTTGCATGTGTATCTCTAAAGTCATGAAATCTACAAGGTATTCCTAATTCATAATTTATTACTTTAAATGCATATCTAGTGGATTCAGTTCCTCTAAAGAATCCATTAGGACTAACAAATACTAATTGTGCTTCAGGTAAATCTACATTTAATTCAGCCTTGGCATCCACTATTTTTATTTCAGGTCTTTGTGTATACTCACTTATTACTCTTTTTTCATAATGTTTTAGGTAATTATCTCCATAATATCTTCTATTTTCTTCTTGTAATCTTTTAAACTCTTTTAATGATTCTACAAGTGTGTCTCCAATGGATATTGTTCTTTGGCTTTGAGGATTCTTACATGTTCCATAGCTCCATACTTCAATAGAATGTCCTTTAGTTGATTTATATCGTTTAGGTAATCCAAATTTGTTCTTTCTTATAATGTTTTTATTAATTGTAATTGTCTTATTATCAAAATCAACACAATCCCATGTTAAACCAAACACTTCTGATGTTCTCATTCCTGTATAATATGCAGTTAAAAATGCATAGTAAATATGTGGTGTGTTTTTGAATCTATCTAAAATCCTTTCTATTTCTTCTTGAGTAAAGATATGTGCCGGATCTCCTGCAACAATTTCATATCTTGGTATATGAACCCTTTCTGCTGGATTCTCATTAATATAATTTACTGTGTAACATGCATATTTAAGAGATCCTTTAATAACTTTCATTATTCCTTTTAAATACCATTTAGATAAATTCTTTTCTACATATATCTTATTTATGAATTCCTGTAGCATTTGGGTATCAATTTGTGATAATGAATACCCACCTAACATTGGCTTAAGATAGTTTTTCATTATGTTTAAATAAGTAACTATAGTTGAATATTTTAGATTAAAGTTGCAATAAGTGTCTATCCAAAAATCTAAATAGTCTGCATATGACATTTCTTTGTTTCTTTTTACTCTTCCAATCCTATAATAATCATTGTAATCTAGTGCACCTTGATTAAGTGCCTCTTGTTTTGTACGAAATCCTGATTTAGTAATCCATTTTCTCGTACCATCTACTGAAGCAGTTTCAAATCTGTATTCATATACTTTTCCTCTTTTTCTTACGTTTACCATTTTTATACTCTCCTCTTTCTAAAATTGGTAAACAAAAAATGCCATCATTTAGATGACATTTATCTTTATTTTTATCCACAAATATTGAGGAAAAATATCACAACACTTTTTTGTCTTCTGTCCACATTACTCAAAATATGTGGACAAAATGTGGACAAACAGCTAATTTTAAAGATTTTTTACGTGGACAAAATCCTCGCAAAACCCCATAAAATCAACTACTTACCATGGCATTGTTTGTATTTTTTCCCTGAGCCACATGGGCATGGGTCATTTCTTCCTATCTTTTGTTTTTTTACTGGTTGTTTTTTAGATACTTTGTCTTCTGAATCGTTAATTAGTAATTTCTTTGCTGGTTCTTTTCTTTCTATATTTTGTCTTATTTCGGCTTTTAATAAGAAGATTGATACGTCTTTATCAATTTTTTGAAGCATGGAGTCAAACAAATCAAATCCTTCCATAGTATAAGCTCTTAATGGGTCTTCTTGGGCATATCCTCTTAAGTGAATACCTTCTCTTAAGTGAGACATGGTGTTGATATGTTCCATCCAATAATTATCTAATACCTGTAGAGTTATAACTTTTTCAAATTCTTGTGTCACTTCTTCTGGTATATCTTTTATTTTATCTTCATATTCTTTAATTACTAGTTTTGATAAATAATCTATTAATTCCTCTTCTTTTTGTCCCTCTATATCTTTTATTTTTAAGTCTTTCTTTAGTAAGTTTTCATTGGCAAATTCCATGATATCTTTATAATCATCTTCTGTCAAATATCCCTCTGGAGCAATGTGAGATTTTACTAAATCTTCTATATGATGTCTAAAGGTAGTTAGTACCATTTCATGAATGGATTCATTATCTAGTATTCTATTTCTTTTTTCATAGATTATTTCTCTTTGACTATTCATAACATCATCATATTGTAGTAAATTTTTACGAATATCAAAGTTATTTCCTTCTACTCTTTTTTGAGCTGTACCAATTGATTTTGTAAAGGCTTTACTTCTTATTGCTTGGTCTCCTAATCCCATGTTTTCCATCATAGCACCGATTCTGTCAGATCCAAATCTGACCATTAGGTCATCTTTCATTGATACAAAGAATTGGGTATATCCTGGATCTCCTTGACGTCCTGATCGTCCACGTAGCTGATTATCAATACGACGTGATTCATGTCTTTCTGTACCAACTACGCATAATCCTCCAAGAGCTTTTATTTCATCTGATAGTTTAATATCGGTTCCACGACCAGCCATGTTGGTGGCAATTGTTACTGACTTGTTTAATCCTATTTTAGAGATTATTTCGGCTTCTCTTTCATGATTCTTAGCGTTTAATACTTCATGTGGTATATGAGCTTGTTTTAATAGATTACTAATCAATTCACTTGTTTCAATAGCTATTGTACCAATTAGTACTGGTTGTCCTTCTTGATATTTTTCTTTAACAAATTCAATAATTGCTTTATATTTTGCTTCTTTGGTAGCATATACTAAGTCTGGGGCATCTATTCTTATTACTTCTTTATTTGTTGGTATTTCAATTACATACATGTTATAGATATTTCTAAATTCTTCTTCTTCTGTTTTTGCTGTACCAGTCATTCCTGATAGTTTCTTATACATACGGAATAAATTTTGGAAGGTAATTGTTGCGAGAGTTTTTGTTTCTTGGTTGATATTTACTCCTTCTTTGGCTTCTATAGCTTGATGAAGACCATCTGAATAAGCTCTTCCCTTCATTAAACGTCCTGTAAACTGATCAACAATTACTATCTCATTATCTTGCACTACGTAGTCAACATCACGTTTCATAGCATAATTTGCTCGTAGGGCTTGATTGATAAAATGTAGCAAGGTAGCATTATTTATATCGTATAAATTGTCTATATGGAACATTTTTTCAGCTTTATCGGCTCCATCTTCTGTTAAATTAACACTTTTTGTCTTCTCATCATAGATATAATCTTTTTCTATTTTTAAGCTTTTGGCATATTGATCAGCTTGGATATATAAATTGGCATTAGCCATTTCTCCACCTGATATTATTAATGGTGTTCTTGCTTCATCGATTAAAATTGAGTCAACCTCATCGATAATAGCAAAATTTAGTTTTCTTTGTACTCTGTCTTCTTTTTTTACTACCATGTTATCTCTAAGATAATCAAAGCCAATTTCATTATTGGTAGAATACATAATATCACAATTATATGCTTCTTGTTTGTCCTTTGATGATAAATCTCTAGTGTTAACTCCTACAGTCAAACCTAAAAATCTATGAATTCCACCCATCCATTCAGCATCACGACGGGCAAGATATTCATTAACTGTTATTATATGTACTCCTTCACCAGTTAAGGCATTCAAGTAGGCTGGTAATACTGATGTTAAAGTTTTTCCTTCACCTGTTTTCATCTCAGCTATATTTCCATAATGAATAGCTAAACCACCTAAGATTTGTACATAGAAATGTCTTTCACCAATTACACGAAAAGATGCTTCTCTAGCGGTAGCAAAGGCTTCTACTAAAATATCTTCTAAGGATTCTCCTTTACTTAATCTATCTTTAAATTGCTCAGTTTTGTCTTGTAGTTCGGTATCTGTTAAATTGGCATATTCTTCTTCTAAACTCATTACTTTGTCCGCAATAGTTCTAAATCTTCTTAATTCTTTATACTCATGGTCAAATATCTGTTTTAATATATTCATATACATTTCTCCTTCAAGTATTTATTTTAACAAAAAAAAACGAGAATTTAAAGTATTTCTCGTTTTTTGATACACTACTCTGATTCTATTATTCCGTAGTTTCCATCTTTTCGTCTATAAACGACTGCGGATTTATCAGTATCTGCATCTTTATACATATAAAATTCATGTCCTAGTAAATCCATTTGAAGAATTGCTTCTTCTTCAGTCATTGGTTTTACTTCGATTGTTTTTCTTTTTAATATTTTTCTTTCTTCTTTTTCTTCTTCATCTACTTCTATATTATCAAAGTTGAAATCATAACTTGGTTTGGATTGCTTTGATAAGATTTTTGTTTTATTCTTACGTATTTGTCTTTCTAAGATATCAATTGTCTTATCAACTGCTGCATAGAAGTCTTCTTTTGTTTCCTCCGATCTTAATATAAATGATTTTAATGGTATGGTTATTTCCACTGTTTGTTCATGTCCTTTTACTTTTACTATGACGTTGGCGCGAACATTATCGCTGTTTTCTAGATATTTATTCAATTTTTCTAGCTTTTCTTCAATATACTCACGCATAGCTTTCGTAACTTTAATTTTGTCTCCATGAATAATAATTTCCATACTATCGCCTCCTTGTAATTTTAGTATATCATAATCACGGCAAAAAAACCACTTTTTTATACAGTGGCTTTTTCTTTTAATAGTCTTACATTTGTGGCTTGATATCCTTTACTAGTTTCTATTAGTTTAAATTCTACTAGTTGATTTTCAGATAATGTTTTATAGCCATCTAATTCAATTGAAGTATAGTGCACAAAAATATCTTCATTTTCTTTAAATCCTATAAAGCCATATCCTTTATCATTATTAAACCATTTCACGCGTCCAGTCATCATTACCTCTACACCTCTTTCTACCATTCTCTTTCGTATGGTAATTACTATTCTAACAAAAGGGTTCTTTTATTACTTATTTTTCTTGAAATGGTTTATTTTTATTACTTTTTTGGTTATTTTCTCTTTTTTTTCGACAAATTACTCTATATTTATACTCTCATCATTCTTAGGAAATCTTTTTTATTATTTCTTGATAAGACATCTTTCTTTAGATTATTTTTAAAATAAATCATATTATTTTTTGCATCATATTTTTCTACTTGTTCGAGATTTATAATAAAACTTCTACTACTTTGAAAGAATCTATTATCAAGTAATCTTTTTACTGTTTTTAGATTTCCTTGAATATAATATTTATTGTTACTGGTTTTAATAATACATCTTTTATTATCTTGTTCTTTTTCGATATATATGATATTTCTGTATTCTAAAATATAATTTATTTTTTTATAAGTGTATTTTAAAGAATTAGGTCTTTGATCATAGTTTTTTAAACAGATTTGAATATCTCTTTTTAATTGACATTCTAGATGAGAGTTTTTTATTATAGTGTCTAGAATAAAAAAATTTCTGTGACTTATGTTATCATTTTTGTTACTTTGAATCATTATTATTAACGATTGCCAGTCATCTAATTCTTCTCTTATATATTCAATCATCAATTGAGAATTAGTTTTACTTTTAGTATCTATTATATAGATTTTAAAAAAGTCTGTATGAAAGAATCTTTTATTAATACTATTAAAATCACTTATTACAGTTGTTTGATACTCTAAATCATAATTCATCATTACTTGTTCTATCACTTTTGAATATTTTTTTAAATATCTTAAGTCTTCTTCTAATATAATATAATCTATCATTTTATCACGCACCTATTCTATTTTATTCTATCATTGTTTCTTTTTCTGGATATTAAAAAAACACTATTTGACAGTGTTTTTTTTCATTTTTCTGGTTAATTTATTTTTTATTTTTTCTGTTATTTTAGGATTCTTTTCAGAAATAATCGTTGTATGTAAAACGAACCATATTACTATAATAAAAATAATTATGTAGATTATTTCTCCTATAATTGGATCTATAATTGTGAAACAGATTGATGCTGCAGCAAATAATAGGTTTATTCCATAAATAATTAATACTGTTACTGTTTGGGAAAAATTCATTCCTAGCAATTGATGATGGAGATGCTCTTTATCGGCATGGAATGGTGGTTGGCCCTTTAAGAGTCTCCTAATAATTGCAAATAAAGTGTCTAATATTGGTATTCCTAATATAGTTATTGGTACGAAAAAAGAAATTAGAGCTGGACCTTTAAATTCAAGTAAGGTTATTACTCCTATGATGAACCCCATAAATGTTACACAATCTCCTGCAAATATTTTGGCTGGATGAAAGTTGTGAACTAGGAAGCCTAATGTTGAACCTAACATAATTAAAGTTAATGTCATGACTAAGGTTCCATATCTTCCTTGGTAGAATCCGATTATAGCAATTGTAAGATAGAAGATACTACAGATTCCACCACTCAGTCCGTCTAAACCATCTATTAAATCTATTATATCAGTACATGCTACTAAAAATAGGATCGTTATTGGATATGATAATATTCCAAAATTAACAGATAAGCCAAAGGCACTTATATTATCTAGTAGTATTCCTCCATAAAAAACGATTACCATGGCTGCAATAATATGGACTAGGAAACGATATTTAGCTTTTACAGGATTTAAGTCATCTACCATTCCAATTAGTATTATTATAAAGCTTCCAATTAATACGGAATTCATTCGTATACTTTGTTCACCAAATAATATATAACCAAAGAGGAATGCTAAGAATATTCCTAAACCTCCCAGTTTAGGTGTTTCTTTTTTATGGATGTGTCTATTTCCTTCAGCACTAGTTGGTCTATCGATTGCATTTATGTGTATAGCAACTTTTCGCATAAGAAACATAACAATAGTTGAAAAAACAAATGTTACAAGTACAATTCTAGAAGCTGATAATAATTGATATTTCATTGATTTCACTTCTTTCTAATCAAATTATATCAAATCTATTTTTAAATACAAAGAAAAAAACCAATATTATTGGTCTTGTTCTAATTGTTTTCTATTTTCCAAGAGAATTCCACAACCCTCTGCGACACAGGTTAATGGTGTTTCAGCTATTAATACAGGTATGGTTAACTCTTCTTCTAATCGTTCGAGAAGCCCTGTTAATAGTGATCCTCCTCCCGTTAGAATTACACCTTTTTCCACAATATCTGCGGATAACTCTGGTGGTGTTTGTTCTAAGACATTTTTGCATGATTTAATTATACGATTAATACTATCATCCAATGCTTCTTTGGTTTCTTCTTGACTTATTTCTAAAGCTTTTGGTAATCCTGTGATTAAATCTCTTCCTTTTATTTCGATTTTTTCACTTTTTTTTGGTTTATAGACATTAGCAAAATTTATTTTTATATCTTCTGCTGTTTGCTCACCAATTAGTAATTTATATTTATCTCTAATATATTTTATTATATCTTGATCTAATTGATTTCCTGCTATTTTAATGGATTCAGAGGAAACAATACCATTCATTGATAGTATAGCTATATCAGTTGTTCCTCCTCCAATATCTAATACCATATTGGCTGATGGCTTTGATATATCCATTCCTGCTCCTATAGCAGCAACTTTTGGTTCTTCTTCTATATAGACTTTTCTAGCACCAGTTCTTTCAGCTGCTTCTTTTATAGCATTTTTTTCTACTGGTGTAATATTAGTAGGACAGCATATTAAGATTCTTGGTTTGGTAATTACTTTTCTGGCTTTGGCTTTCTTGATAAATTTATTTAACATTATTTCTGTTAATTCAAAGTCTGCAATTACTCCATCTTTCATTGGTTTTATTGCTTTTACTTTTCCTGGTGTTCTTCCAAGCATTTCTTTGGCTTCTTCTCCGACAGCAATAACCCTTTTAGTTTCGGTATCTACGACGACTATACTAGGCTCATTTAAGACAATTCCTCTTCCTTTAATAAAAATTAAAACATTTGCCGTTCCTAAATCAATTCCAATGTCTTTTGCTAGCATATTCTTCATTCCTCCCATTCATTATTTTATCATATTTTTTTTTATTTATAATAAAATATGCTATTTTTTAAAAAAAAAGAAAGGAATTAGTTTCCTTTTTCAATTTTTATTTCTTTGTTTAGATAATTATCTGGATTTTTTGAACTCCCATTATCATAGATTTCAAAGTGTAAGTGATTTCCTAACTCTTTTTCTAATTGATTTTGACCACTCTTGCCAATTACTTGTCCTTGAGAGACAATATCACCTTTTTTTACATTTATTTCTCCAAGACTTTGATAGATTGAAATAGTCCCATCTTCATGTTTTATTTCTATTGTCTTTCCTACTGTTTCATCTTCTTTTATAGTAATTACTGTTCCTTCTAATATGGAAACTACATCAAATGGGTTTTCACTTACATAATCTATTCCATTATTTTGATAATAAGTGTTATCATGAACAACAATTGAATCTATTTGATCTTTTTCTTCTCCTTGGTAGTCATAATACTTTTTAGCTACTTCTACAGATGGATCTGTATAAGGATTAATAATTTTTTTGGTAGTATTCATTACTGGCTCTGTTTCTACTACATCATTTGAAATATAATCTACTTCTTCTACGGCTTCTTCTTTTAGATTCGTTTTTGTTGCTAGAGCTATTAATAGTAATGGTATTAGTACGAATGCTCCTACCATTATTAATAAATACTCTATTCGTAATCTTCTTTTTATCATATTGTCACCTCAATAAGAGTATTGACTAAAAAAAAAGAATTATACTTCTTTTTTAAACTATTTTTATAGAAAGAAATAAATCCCATATAAAGTTTGTTACTAAATAGATCATACTTATTCCTAATAGAAAATATAATACTCTTGCTTGTAATATTCTATTCTTTTTAAATATTCCATTAATATTAATAGAATCCATTGCCCATATTACTAAAAATGTTATTGCACAATAGAGAAAAAATTTACCTGTCATAGTTGTTCTCCTCATATTGTTTTATTTTATTTCTTCTTCTAACATGTTTATCGGCCGTAGAGCACGGAGTATTTATAAAAATATTAATCATTCCCATTGCTTTTTCAATTGGTGTTTTTTCTCCAAAAGCAATAATATTAGAATCATTATCTATTCTTGTTGCTAGGGCGTCTTCTTTGCTATCTACTTTAGCACAGCGTACTCCTTTTACTTTATTGCAAGCTATACTTATTCCAATACCTGTCCCACAAATAGCAACTCCAAAATCCACTTTATTGTTAGCGACTGCTTCTCCTAATTTGAAAGCATAGTCTGGGTAATCTGTTGATTCATCATTATCAGTACCATAGTCTATAATTTCTATTTCTTCATGCTCATCTTTTAATGTTTCTTTTATTTGTTCTTTTAGAGTAAATCCTCTATGATCACTTGCTAATCCTAATCTCATTTTTTTTCACCTTTCTTTTTAGTTCTTTGGGATAGAATTTTCTCCCTTTTTTTTGTGTTAAATGGTCATAATATATATCTGTAGTACCAATTGTATCAAAACTACTTAAATGTATTGTATAATTCAAAACATATTTTCTATTAGTATCATTATCTATTATTAAGGGCCTATATCTTATTTTTGTTTTTCCTAGATTGATTTTACAGGCACAAAAATCACATGAACATGATTTTTTTGCTTTACTTTCTATATTTTTATAATGAAGGGTTACATAATGATTGGGAAACCAATATTTACTTTTATGATTCTTGGCTTCTTGCTCTATCATGTTATAAATATCTAGTAATGACTTACCATAGTTATTGTCAATTACTTGTTAGCAAGTGCATCTATTTTCAAAGCTTCTATCTCTTTATTATACCAAGTAATAAGTCTATCTTCTTTTAGTGATTCAATTTCAGATAGATTCATTTCATAGTAAAAACTAAAATCATCTTCTTTATCGTAAAGAGAGTCATTGTCAGTAGGTAGTGTTAAAAATGCATCATAAGATTCATCTTGATTTTCCATATGTCTTACCCCCAAAATTATTATAACAAAAAAAGTAGAAAAATCTACTTTATTCTGCTTCTTTGTTTGTAAATCCATATTTTTTATTAAATTTGTCAACTCTTCCTGCACGAGATGCTCTACTTTGTTTTCCTGTATAGAATGGATGACATTCTGAACAAATTTCAACGTTTATTTCTGACTTTGTTGATTTACAAGTAAAAGTATTTCCACAAGCACATGTTACTTTGCATTCTTTACTTTCTGGATGTATATCCTTTTTCATATTATCTCTCCTTCCGCCATGACAAACTATTTGTCATAGTAATTCAATGCGTACTTAATATATCAAATTATTTCTTGTTTTTCAAGTGTTTTTTCAATTATTTTCTTAGCAATAGCTTGATATCCATAACGATTCGGATAATAACTATGGGGATTAGAAAAAAATAATTCTTTATGATTAAGTAATTGATAAGTATCAATGTAACTACTCTTTGGGGTGTTTTTTAGAATCTTATTAATTTTTTTTATTCCTATATTTTTATAATAATCATCTTGATTAGAGGGGGGATATCCTATTAAAATGATGGAATTATTGTAGTATTTATCAATTTCTTTTATTAGTTCTTGATAAGAGCTTTCTATTTCTTTTATATTTTTATTTAAATTTAAGTTTTTATTATTTTGTTCTAGACTTAGTTTATATAGTAAATCATTATATCCTACATTTAATATTATTTGATGAGATTCACTTAGTTCTTTTTTTAAACTTGGTGTAGTTTTTATCTTTTCTTTTAATTCTTCTATGGTTAATTCTTTTTTAGAATAATCTTTATTTATTGATATTTTTTTATTTTTTTTTACTAGATAGTCTTTATAGTAATCTACATACCCATATTCTTTAATACCATATGAATTTATTCCTAGGGATAAACTATCTCCTAATACTAATATTTTTATATTTTTATGATTGGTTTCTTGATATATAAAGTAAACTGATAAGCTTATTAATATTAATATAGATAATTTTATTACTCTTTTCATTTTTCCTCCAAAAAAAGAAATATACTTATTTCATTATATTTCTTTTATTCTTATTTTAGCACCTACAGCAGTAAGTTTTTCGATAATTTGTTCATAGCCTCTTAAGATGTGTTCAGCATTAGTAATGGTTGTTGTTCCTTCGGCTTTTAGGCCTGCTGCTACCATAGCGGCTCCGGCTCTTAAGTCGGTGGCTACTACTTCTGTTCCTTTTAGCTTTGTAGGGCCATCAATTGTTGCTGTTTGATTTTTTATTGTTATATCAGCTCCTAAAGCTTTCAAGTATGGTATATGCATGAAACGATTTTCAAAAATAGTTTCGGTAACTTTGGATCTACCCTCTGCTTGTGTTAATAGTACAGTAAATGGTTGTTGTAGATCTGTGGCAAAACCTGGAAATACGGCTGTTTTTATATTAGTTGCTTTTAATTTTTCTGGGCTATTTAAAACTGTTACATAATCTAGTCCTACTTCCATATTAATTCCTAATTCTTCTAATTTTGATATTAAAGCATCTACGTGTTCTGGAATTACATTGTCTATTTTCAATGGATTTCCACATAAGGCTCCAATAATTATATAAGTTCCAGCTTCTATTCTATCAGGTATAACTTCATGGAAACATTTATGTAAGTGATCTACTCCTTCTATTTTGATTGTTGAAGTTCCTGCTCCTTGTATTTTTGCTCCCATATTATTCAAGAATGTTGCGACATTTACAATTTCTGGTTCTTTGGCAGCATTATCAATAATTGTTTTTCCTTTAGCACGAACAGCTGCTAACATGATATTAATAGTTGCTCCTACTGAGGCAAAGTCTAAATAAATATTTGCTCCTTTTAATTCTTTAGCTTCAACAATATATTTATTCTTCTCATTGGTAATGGTTGCTCCTAATGCTTCAAATCCTTTTAAATGTAGGTCAATTGGTCTTGCTCCAATCGAACAACCTCCTGGAAAATACATTTCTACTTTTTTGTATTTTCCTAGTAATGCACCCATAAAATAGTATGAAGCTCTTAATTTTTTGGAATATTCTTCTTCTATACTAACATTTTTCATGTCTTTGGTGTTAATCACTAGACTTTCAGTGGAACGATTTACTTTTACATTCAAAATTTTTAGGATATCACATAAAGCATCCGTATCGGTTATTTCTGGAACATTGCAGATAGTTGCTTCTTCATCGGTTAATATTGCTGCTGGTATTAAAGCAACAGTGGCATTTTTGGCTCCACTTATTCTAATTGTTCCAGAAAGTTGTCTTCCACCTTCTATTTCAATTATTTTCATTGTTTCCCTCCTGGATTATTTTGTTTTTTGAAAAAGTTCTATTTTTTCTCTCACTTTCTCTTTTATGGCTTTTTCTCCACTACCAATTATTTTTCGTGGATCGATTGCTTTATCATCATTTTGTAAAAATTCTCTTACAGCTTTTGACCAAGCATCTTGAATTTCGGTATTTACATTTATTTTTGATGTACCACATTGAATAGCCATAGCAATTTTATCGTCTGGAATTCCACTTCCTCCATGAAGTACTAGTGGAATTGGTAACATTTCATTTATTTTTTTCATTCTATCAAAATCTAGATTTGGTTCTCCTTTATAGAATCCATGAACACTTCCTAAGGCAGGAGCTAAGGCATCAATACCTGTTTGTTGATAAATTACTTCACATTCTTCTAAGGTAGCATTTGTTTCTGTACTAGTAATATTATCTTCTGTACCTCCGATATGTCCTACTTCAGCTTCTACGGATACTCCTCTGCTATGAGCATATTCTACTACTTCTTTGGTTGTTTTAACATTTTCTTCTAATGGTAATTTAGAAGCATCAATCATTACTGAGGTAAAGCCGGCATCTATGGCTTTTTTACATGTTTCAAATGAAGTTCCGTGGTCTACATGTAGACATACTGGTATAGTTATACCTAAGTCTTGGATTAATCCCTTTACCATTCCTGCTATGGTGTTAAATCCACCCATGTATTTAGCGGCTCCTTCACTAACTCCTAATATTACTGGAGTATTCTCATTTTGACATTCTTCTAAGATATACTTTGTCCACTCTAAATCATTTATATTGAAATGAGGTACAGCATATTTTCCTTTCTTTGCATTTTGTAACATTTCATTAAAATTTACTAACATCTTATCACCCAACTTAATCATAAGTAATTCCTGGCTTTTTGTCAATTTTTTGGCTATAAAACAGTATTATTTGTCGTCAATTATCTCTTAAAATAATAATATATGGTAATAATAACAAGAATGATAATTCCTATTATTTCCATTTTTTCTTGGTTTTGTTTAGAAATAGTTTGCCCTAGAATAATACCTAATTGGGTGATAGTACTACTTATTACTGAAAAGATTATGCTTGCTAATAAAACATTTTCTTGTTGCATACTAAGAGCTAGTCCTACGCTAAAACTATCAATGCTAACTGTAAAAGCTAATAATAATATGGTTAGATCAGATAATGAAAGAATTTTGGTATCTTTTTTTCTTTCTCGTATCATTTCAATTATTAATAGAATAAATATAAATTCTACTATTAAATTTGGATTTATAAATTCTTTTTTCTGTACTATAAATCCTATTTTACTCCCAAGAAGAGGCATTATTAAGTGAAAAAAGCCAACTAAAAGAGACATTTTAGTTGTTTGACTCTTTTCTAAATGATTTATTGATAGGGAAAATGCTAGGGAAAAAGCATCCATACTTAGACTGATTCCTATAAAAAAATATATAAGGAAGGATAACATTCTATCACCTTATATATTTTATTCTTTCTTTTCTTAAAAATACTTCTCTATTATTTCCTTTATCCATGATTTATATTGAATATTTTTGGTTTCATCTATAAAACATAGAGGTGGGAATAATACGCACCAATAATTCTTACCTGTCCCTTTTCCTAGTGAAACTACTAATGATTCATATTCACCTTCTTCATATATGATATTATCATATTCTTTCTTAGGAAAATAATTATTACCGTATTGTATTTTAAAATCTTTATCTATTTGATTTTCTTGTAATGTTTTACTGATAATTCTTTCAAAGGTAGGAAGCTCTTTTTTTATATAATCTCTGGTTTCTTCCATTGTCTCTTTTTGATTTTTTCTTAGTTTGTTTACTAATCTTTTTGATACTTCTTTTTTGATAGCTTGGTCTTTTGTACTATTACTGTTAGCAATTACTCTAAGACGAATAGATTCTTTAGGAATGATTATTTTTTCTGTTTGTATAAGACTATATCCTAATACTAATATAATTATTATCCAAAATATTTTTTTCATTAAAAAACTCACCCATTTTCATAGTGAGTTGTTTTTTTCTTTTTTATTCAAGATTTTTTAATATAAATAACATTCTTTCTCTATCTGATAAATCCTTTTTTACAATTATTTTGACATTTTCTAAAGATTTATTAATTAAATCTATAATGTCATTTTTTTGATTCATTCCTATTTCAAAGGCTATTAAGCATCTATATTTCATATGATTATTTAACTCTTTTATTATTTTTTCATAGCAGTCTAAGCCTTGTTCTCCAGCATATAGTGCTAATTCTGGTTCATTTTTTTTAACAATTTCTTCTATTTCTTCTTTTGTTGATATATATGGTGGATTAGATATAATGACATCATATTTTTTATCTATATTTTGAAAAAAGTCACTTTCTATTAGATTTACGTTACTTTGTAATTGCTCTTTATTAATATTGGCAACTGCTAGAGCATCTTTTGAAATATCAATTAAATCCACAGTTCTTGTGGAAACTTTTTTTTCTAAAGATATACCTATAACTCCACTACCACAACCTAAATCAATTATATCCACTGGTTCTTTAAAATACTGATTTATATATTGAATGGTATTTTCTACTAATTCTTCTGTTTCAAATCTTGGTATTAATACTCTTTCATCAATATAAAATTTATTGCCATAGAAATTTACATTTCCTATTACATATTGTAATGGTTTTCCTTCTTCTAAGGCTTTTATCTCTTTTATATATAGCTCTTTTTTTTCATTATCTACTTTTTCATTTAAGCAATTTAGTAATTCTAATGGATTTTTATGAAGAAGTTCTGCTAACAAGATTTTGGCATGATCTTTATGACAATGACTTTTTCCATATATTAGTAGATCTTCTATGGTATTATTCACTGTCTTCTCCTTGTAGTTTTCTTTTTTGGTCTTCTTGTATTAGGGCATTAATAATATCATCTAAAGCTCCATCCATTACTCGATCTAAACTATTTGTAGTAAAACCAATTCTATGATCTGTTACTCTATTTTGAGGATAGTTATATGTTCTTATTTTCTCAGCTCTATCTCCTGTTCCTATTTTACTACGTCTTTCATTTCCTTCTTTTTCGGCCTTTTCTTGTTCTTGAAGTTCATAAAGACGTGATTTTAATACTTTCATAGCTTGTTCTTTATTTTGAATTTGGCTTCTTTCATTTTGACAAGTTACTACTACGCCTGTTGGAAGATGGGTAATTCTAACAGCTGAATCGGTTGTATTAACACCTTGTCCTCCACAACCACTTGAACGATAAATATCAATTCTTAAGTCATTTGGATTTATTTCTAATTCAACATCTTCATCGGCTTCTGGCATAACTAAGACAGTTGCTGTTGAGGTTTGTAATCTTCCATTAGATTCTGTAACTGGTACTCTTTGTACTCTATGAGATCCACTTTCATATTTTAATAATGAATAAGCACCTGTTCCTTTAATGATTAATTCTATTTGGCTAAAACCTCCAGCTGTTCCATCAACTGAGTTATATACTTGATATGTAAAGCCTTGTTTTTCAGCATATCTGGTATACATTCTAAATAAATCTCCGGCAAAAATATTTGCTTCATCTCCACCAGCAGCTCCTCTAATCTCCATAATAACGTTTTTACTATCATTAGGATCTTTTGGTATTAATAAGACTTCTAATTCAGAATCTAATTTTTCCTTTTCTGCTTCTAAAGTTTTTAATTCCTCTTTAGCCATTTCTCCTAATTCCGGATCTTTTATCATTTCTCTTGTATTATTAATATCTTCTAATACTTTTTTGTATCTTTTGTAACAATTTACAACATCTTCTAATTCAGAAATTTCTTTAGAATATGATCTAGTCTTTTTTATATCTGAAAGTACTTCTGGTTTGGTTAATTCTTCTTGTAATTGATTATATTTTTCTAAAGTTGCTTCTAATCTTTCTATCATATTATCACCTATTCTTTCGTAATTCAGTCCTATTATATCATATTTATGTATTTTTTACATAGAAAATAGATAGAGATTCTATCTATTTTTAGTTTTTATTATTTTTCATATTTACACATTCTTTCCTACTTTTAAAATGCTATATAATTTTGCTTACTACAATCTTTTGTGCTGGTTTTATCTGTAAATACTATGTAAAAAAACAATACTTTGCAATATTGTTTTTATTCTTCTAATTCCATTTCATCTTCGTCTATTACTACTAAGTCTTTTAGCTCTTCATTGGTATCTTCATCATATTCTTCATCTTCTTTATCATCAAAACTATCTTCTTCTATTTCTTCTTCCTGTTTTTCTTCTTCATCTTCTGATTGTTCTTCATCTTCATCATCTTCATCTGATACTTTAATGATTTTATCTGAAGTATGATTACTTCTTAAATCCCATTTTCCATTATCTAGTAGTATAAATCTTTTATCAGTTGCTAAAGCTGTATAGAAATCAGCTATTTTCTTTTCAAAATAGCTTTCAGGTAAATCTAATAATTTCATGATTTTTCGATATAAGTCAGCGGTATTTAACTTTCTTTTTCCTTCTGTTAGAATCATGAAAGCAATATCTTTATTAGATAATAATTCTAACTCTTCTTTTTTCATTGTTTTTAGACTCATGAAGCATCCTCCTGTTTATTTAAATATTCGTTGTTTTTTTTGGATAATCAAAGGATTATAAAAAAACCCAATAAATTTATAACATATATCTTTTATATTAGCAACACTTTTTTTACATTTTATCAGGAACCACGATACCTAAAGCATCTAATAGTAATAGATTTACTTTACAAACTATATCTGTAAGGGTAATCCATGATAGTTTTAATTCTTCATCTTCTTCAGTTATGATTTTGTTATCGGCATAGAATTTATTGTATAGTGATGTTAATTTGTATAAGTATTCAGCTATTTCATTTAATGATTTTGTATCTATTGATTTATTTAGAATAACTGGTAAGTTTAATAAAGTTAAAGCTATTTCTTTTTCAATTGATCCTTTTAATTTAGATACTTTTCTTTCGGTTTCATTTGATTTTTTGAGAAGGGATTTCATACGAATAGTTGAATATAATAAGTATGGTCCTGTTTTACCTTCTAAATCAGAAAATTTTTCTACTTCAAATATATAGTCAGTTAATCTATATGGTAATAAATCGGCATATTTTAAAGCAGCGATAGCAACTTGTTTAGCAATTTTTGGTTTTTCTGCTTCAGTAATAGATTCATTAGTTATCTTTTTATAGGTTTCTTCATAAACTAGATTAATTAGGTCTTTTAATTTCATGACCCCACCATCTCTAGTCTTAAATGGTTTGCCATCTTTTCCATTCATTGTTCCAAACCCTACATGTTCTAGGATGGTTGAATCTCTTACTATTTTTGATTTTCTAGAAGCTCTAAAGACTTGATCAAAATGAAGAGATTGTCTGTCATCTACTACATACCATATTTCATCTGGTTTTCTGGTTTTTTCTCTTTCTAATATTGTAACTAAGTCTGTTGTATCATATGATATAGATCCATTTGATTTAAGGAACATTAGTGGTGGCATTGGGGCTTTATCTTCTTCTGTTGCTACTTCTATTATTTTGGCTCCTTCACTATCTACTAATACATTTAATTCTTCACATTTCTTTTGTAATTCTTCGAAATATTCCATTTCATCACTTTCACCATTCCATATTTCAAAGTATACGTTTAATTCATCATATGTCTTTTTAATATCTTCTTTAGATATTTCGACAATTCTTTTAAAAATATCATAGTATCCTCGCTCTTTTTGTTGAAATTTTAATGTTATTTCACGAGCTTCTTCTAAATACGTTTCATCTTCTTTAGCTTTGATTGATGCTAATGGATATATTCTTTCTAGATCAGCATTAGTAATTGGTAATTCTACTTCTTTATAGTCTCCTTGATAGTTATCATTGAAAAATGGTAAATCAGGATACATATCTTTTATTTCTTTGATTACTAATCCAAGAGGTCTTCCATAATCTCCTAAATGGGCATCACCTATAGCTTTATATCCCAATAAATTTGCTAATCTTTTAAGAGCTTCACCAATGTTAGCACTTCTTAAATGACCAACATGTAAGGCTTTAGCGACATTTGCTCCACCATAATCAATAATTACTTTTTTAGGTTCTTTCTTATCAATATTTGAAAAAATGTCTTGATTCATTCTATTTAGTATTTCTACTATATATTCATCTGATAAACTTATGTTGATAAAACCTGGTCCCGCAATATTAATATTTTCAAAATGAGGGTTCTTTTCTAATTCTGTTTTTATTTTTTCAGCAATACTTCTTGGATTTTCATGATATGTTTTAGCAAGCTGCATGGCATCGTTAAGCTGATATTCTCCTAGGTCTTTACGATTAGATTCTTCCATTGCTAGGATATCTACTTCATATCCTGCTTTTTTTACAATATTTTTGATTTCTAATTCTAGTTCTTTTAATATACTCATTTTTCTTCCTTTACTTGATATATAAATACTTCATCTTCTATTTGGTATTCTATTCTTATATCATTGCCCTTTCTTTTAATATTCTTTGTTTCAATAGGTATTTCTATAATTTGATTGTTCTCTTTAATTGTAATTTTACCTTGCTTCTTTTTAAAATTGTAGACCATTTTTAATTCTTTATTATCTCTTTTTAAGATATGTTTTTCATAGTCAAGTGTTACTATAGTATCATCTTCTTTATATTTTAATTTTTTTTCTTGGATGATACCTACTACATTCCACTCTCTTTTTTCTTCTTTGTTGCAAAGTTTTACATTTATCTTAATTTTAGGCATAATCTCACCTACTTAAAATTCATGCATTGATTATATCATACTATTCTTTTTTTTTATACATAATTTTTAAAAGATATTTCATACTACTATTGGTGAATCTTTCTATGATAATAATACGAATACTAAAGAAATTTTTTGTTTGTTCTTTTCTACTTTTTCTAGTAGTAGTAGGTGGAGTTTTCCTATACTTAAAACTATCCCCTAAAGTTACTATTAATGGAGCTAATCAAATTATGATTTATGATGATCAAAATATAGCTTTTTTTAAGGGTAGTGAAGCTAAGGAATGGGTTAATCTTGCTGATATTAGCCAATATTTAATTCAAGCTACTATATACACAGAAGATAAGAATTATTATCATCATTTTGGATTTGATTTTTTAAGAATTGGAAAAGCTTTTATTCATAATATTAAAAACGGGAGTATGGAACAAGGGGCTTCTACTATAACTCAGCAATATGCTAAAAATTTATTTTTAAATTTTGATAAAACTTGGAAAAGAAAATGGGAGGAAGCTTGGTATACTTTAAAAATGGAAATGCAATATAGTAAAGATGAAATATTAGAAGGATATTTAAACACTATTAATTATGGTCATGGAAAATATGGAATTGAAAATGCTAGTAAATTCTATTTTGGAAAATCGGCTAGTGATTTATCTTTGGCAGAGGCTGCTATATTAACAGGTATTCCTAAAGCTCCTAGTAATTATTCGCCGCTTCTTCATTATAACGAAGCTAAAAAAAGACAATTATTAGTTCTTAATATGATGGAAAAGAATGGTGTAATTTCTTCTTTAGATAAGGAAAAAGCTTATCAAGAGGAACTTCATTTTATTGGAAAAGATGATAATAATTATTTATCTAGTATCCATTATTTTCAAGATGCTGTGATGGATGAATTAGACTCTATTGAAACAATTCCTAAGAATTATGGGGAAGTTCATGGTTTAAAGATTTATACTTCTCTTCACTATGAGGCTCAAAGTATTTTGGAAGATAATATTAAGAATGCATTTCCTAATGATTCTGATTTAGAAACAGCTAGTGTTGTGATGGATCCTAATACTGGTAGAGTATTAGCTTTAGTTGGTGGAAGAGACTACAATCAATCATCTTATAATCGAGCAATTTTTGCTCAAAGACAAGTCGGTTCTACTATGAAACCATTTTTATATTATGCAGCTTTAGAAAATGGCTTTACAGCTAGTTCAGCTTTTTTAAGTGAAAAAACTTCTTTTCCTTTAGAAAATGGGGAATTATATACACCAAATAATTATCATGATACTTATGGTAATAAACCTATTTCTATGGGTACTGCCATTGCTTATAGTGAAAATGTTTATGCTGTTAAGACTCATATGTTTTTAGGGTATGATGCTTTAATTCAAATTGCTAGAAGAATTGGAATTACTGAAAAATTGGAAAGTATTCCATCTTTACCTCTAGGTACAAATGAAATTAGTTTAATACATATGGCTGCTAGCTATTCTGCTTTTGCTAATTTAGGTTATAAGGTTACTCCTCACTTTATCATTAAAGTGGAAGATGGTGAAGGAAATGTCTTATATCAAGAAAAAGATGATAAAGAACTTGTATTAAATCCTAGTTTAGTTTTTATATTAAATCAATTATTAACTGCTACTTATGACCCATTATATATTGATTATAATTATCCAACTGCTATTAGTTTAAATGCTAAATTAACTCATACTTATGGATTAAAAAGTGGTACTACTAGTAGTGATAATTGGAATATTGGTTTTAATTCTAATATTGTATGTGCGGTATGGGTTGGAAATGATCAAAATAGAGAGTTAACTACTCATGATTATAAATATGCTCAAAACATTTGGTATCAAACTGTTGAAAAAATTGAAAAAGATGTTCCGGCTGATGAAGGATGGTATTCAAAACCTAAGAATGTTGTTGCTCTTTTAGTAAATCCTATTTCTGGTAAAATTGATCCTGATCCAAGTAAAAATACGAAGTTGATGTACTATCTAAAAGGAACAGAGCCAAGAGATGCAGATCCTACTTTTGATGAAATTGCCATGGAAGAGAAAGAATAATTCTTTCTTTTTTTAGCTTTTGTTGTATTCAACTAGCTAATTTGTTATAATTTATATAGGATGGTGAACGTTATATGTTAGAAGTCATTTTAAGTGTTATTGTTGCTATTTCATTGTTATCTTTTATTTTTGTTATTATTAACAATAAATTTCAATTGACTATTATAAAAATAGATAAAGCTGAAGAGGATATTTCTATATATTTGCAAAAAAAGGAAGAATTGTTAAATCGGACAAAGCCAATTATTACAAAAGAATTAAAAAAAGAAGATTTATTTCCTGAATTAGATATTATTCCTGTAGATGCTAATAATTTTGAAATTCATGCTTTGTTAAAAAAAGTTTCTAATGAGTTATATAAAACTTTAGATGAAAATGAAAAATTATTAAAAAGTAAATCTTTGACTAAGATATTAGAAGAGTTTAATGATAATGAAGAAGATATTATTGGAGCTATTAAGTTTTATAATGATACTGTTGTAGAATTTAATCAATTAGTTGCTGCTTTTCCATCTAAAATAGTAGCTTTTATTAGAAGATATCATAAAAAAGAGTTTTATAATAATGAAAAAAGAGAAATGTTTGAAATATTAAATCAAAAATAGAAAGAAGGATATTATGAATTTTATTGAGTCTATTAAAGAAAGAGCAAAAAAGGATTTAAAGACTATTGTTTTGCCGGAAACAATGGATGAAAGGGTTTTAACAGCTGCTCATGTTGTTTTAAAAGAGAAAATTGCCAATATTATTTTGATAGGTAATAAGGAAGAAATGGATTTAGCTAAATATGACTTAGCTGAAGCAACTATTATTGATCCTCATACTTCTATGCTTACTGAAGAGTTTACTAATACTTTATATGAATTAAGAAAAGAAAAAGGTATGACAAAAGAGGAAGCCCATGATTTATTAGTAAATGATTATATGTATTTTGCTTGTATGCTTGTTAAAACAAATCGAGCTGATGGAGTTGTATCTGGTGCTTGTCATTCAACTTCAAATACATTAAGACCAGCTTTACAAATTATTAAAACTGCTCCTAATGTAGCTCTTGTATCTGCATTCTTTTTAATGGTAGTGCCTGAATGTGAATATGGTGAACATGGTACATTTATCTTTGCTGATAGTGGATTGGAACAAAATCCTGATAGTGAGAAATTAGCTGCGATTGCTGGTAGTAGTGCTAAAAGTTTTCAATTACTAGTTGGTAAAGAACCAATTGTTGCGATGCTTTCTCATTCTACGGTTGGTAGTGCTAAACACGCAGATGTTGATAAAGTAGTTGAAGCTACTAGAATTGCAAAAGAACAATATCCAGATATTCAAATTGATGGAGAATTTCAATTAGATGCAGCCATTGTTCCAGAGGTTGCAAAGAGTAAAGCTCCAAATAGTAATGTAGCAGGGCATGCTAATGTATTAATTTTCCCTGATTTAGATGCTGGTAATATTGGATATAAACTAGTTCAAAGATTAGCTAAAGCTGAAGCTTATGGTCCAATTACACAAGGAATAGCTGCTCCTGTTAATGATTTATCTCGAGGATGTTCTAGTGATGATATTGTAGGAGTTGTTGCTATTACAGCTGTTCAAGCACAAAAAAAATAGGATGTAAGGAGAGGTATTATGGCAAAGTGTCCTCACTGTGGAGCTGAGTTTGCTTTTGATGTAAAAAAGCAATTAGTTCATTGTGATTATTGTGGATCTGATTTTGATCCTAGAAATTTAAATAGTGAAGAAAAAGTTTCAAAAAAAGAAGAAAATGCTTTAGAAGGAGTTGTCTATAATTGTACACAATGTGGTGCGTCTTTAATGACTTTTGACGAAACTGCTGTTACTTTTTGTAATTATTGTGGATCTCAAAATATGATTGAAGATAAAATTACAAAACAAATGGCTCCTGATTATATTATTCCTTTTGCTAAATCGCAAGAAGAGTGTATTAAGAATTATAAAAGAAAATTATTTAGCTTTTTCTTTTCACCTTCTTACATGAAGGATGATGTCATTGTTAAGAAGTTTAGAGGAATTTATATGCCTTATGGTGTTTATAAACTTAATTTTCATGGAGATGCTGTAAACAGTGGTGAAAAATATAATCATCGTTCTGGAGATTATGTTTATTATGATGACTATGCTATTCATGCTGATGTTGATGCTACTTATGAAGGTATATCGTTTGACTTAATATCTAAGTATTATGACCATTATAGTCATGCTATTCCTTTTAATTTTAAACAAGCTGTTCCTTTTAACTCTAGTTATTTACCTGGCTTCTACGCTGATAGTCGAGATGTTGAAATTGATACTTATTGTGGAGATGCTATTCAACTGGCTGCTGAAGATTCTTCTAGGTTTTTACTTAAAAATAAAACTTTTAGAAAGTATAGTTGTAATAATCCTAAAGTACCTTTTCAAGTTGAAGATAAAAAAGTGGCTTTGTTTCCAGTTTATTTTTTAGCAACTAAAAATCCTAAAAATGATACTATACATTATGCTGTTATCAATGGGCAAACTGGTAAAGTAGCAGCTGATATGCCTATTTCTTTTGTTAAGTATATTATTGTTTCAATTATTATAGCTATTCCTATTTATATTCTTTTATTAGGACTTCCTGTAATTCTTCCTTCTACTATTGATGGTTTTGCTATTGTTGTGACTATAATTTCGTTTATCTTATGTAATATAGAAACAAATGCTTGCTACGATAAAGATGAACATACTAACGATAAAGGTTTTAGAGCTGTTCATAAGGATGATACAGAAATAATTACAGATACCTCTAAAAAGAAGAAAAAAGGTAAAAAAATTTTTCGAATGAAGAAAGAGAATGTATTAAAGTATGTAGGAGCTGTTGTTATATCTCTTATTCCTATTCTAACTCATATGGTAAGTGATGTTTTTTATTACATTGCGGCAATGATAAGTTTATTATTGGTATTGTGGACCTTCTTAGACTTAGTTCAACTACATAATAGGCTGGTTTCTAATCCTATTCCACAATTAGAAAAACGTGGAGGTGATGAGCATGAATAAAAAAATTTTTGTATTATTAAGTACTTTGCTAATATTAATAGTAATTCCAGTTAAGGCAGAAGACGCTATTAATGATAATATACCAAATACTGAACAGAATTTGTTAAATGGAGATGAATCAACAGATTTAACTGATGATAGTCTCGATGAAAGTGATTTATCTAATAATTATAATAGTTATATTAATGAAAGTACACATTATCAAGCAATTATTGACGATAAAGCTAATTTATTATCTGATGGTGAAAAAACTAAGTTATTAGATTCTATGCAATCCTTGACTATTTATGGTAACGTTGCGTTTGTTTCAACTAAAACTAATTATTCTTCTACTGAATTGTTTGCTTCAAATTATTATCATAATCATTTTTCTACTGAAAGTGGTACTATTTTTGTAATTGATATGGATAATCGAGAAATTTATATTTTCTCTGATGGAGCAAATTATCGGGTTATTACTAGTTCTAAAGCATATTCTATTACGGATAATGTATATAAGAAAGCAACCAATGGTGATTATTATGATTGTGCAGATACGGCTTTTCATCAAATTAGAACTTTATTAGAAGGTGGCAAGATTTTAGAGCCAATGAGATATACTAGTAATGTATTTATTGCCTTAGTTCTTTCTTTTATGATTACATTCTTTTATATCTTTTTTAAATCAAAAACTAGGAAAGCTAGTTTACATGATATTGTTAAGAACTGTGATATTGTATTTAACCTTGGTAAAGTTACTACTGAAAAAATGGGTACTCATAGAGTATATAGTCCTCAATCTGATAGTTCTTCCTCTGGAGGCGGAGGAGGTGGTGGCGGAAGCTCTGGTGGGGGCGGAGGTCACAGCTTTTAAAAATAAAAATATCCACAATTTTTGTGGATATTTTATTATTTGATTTTTTTATTCACAACTTTTGGGGATTAAATAATTTTTAATACCACGTGAAAAATAAAATCTAATAACATAGGAATTCCAATGATGGTTGTTATCAATAATTTTTCTCTTTCTTTTAATTTTATTAATAACTTATTAATCAAAGGTTGGATAGTATATAGTAGAAAGGTGCCTCCAATAGCAAAGTTTCTTGAGGCATCCCAGTTTACTCTAGCATTTATGTTTAAGAAATCTTTGGTATAATCCCATAAAGATATATGAAAAAAAGTATCTATTACAAAATGAGATATATATTCTATACCGGTTGTTATTAACCATATCCATAAAAAGACTAGTACTATTGTTGTATCTAGTTTTTTTAAGCTTTTATTCTTTGTTTTCTTTACTAGTAAATATGTTATTACAAATACTATTACATTAGTTATGATTAATCCTAAGCCATATTGTTTTAGATAATCTAATACACTATATATTTTAAGAGTTGTATATTCTATAATTGTAGTATATATAAATGTAGTTATAATAGAAGTTGCTAAAACCATATATTTTATTTCTTTAATTTCATGTCTCTTGGCTTGATATTTTTTTAAGCAAACTAATAAAATTAACATTCCAAAGCCATATATTGGTAAGAATGGACCTATTAGAACTCCTCTATTTACAAATTGTTTAGGTGGTACTACAAACCATAACCATAGTACTTCATATAGCCATCCTATTAAGGCATATATACAAAATGTTAAATAATTATTGAAAAAAATTTTTTTCATTCTATTCTCCAATCTATCTCTTTTATTCCATTCTTTTTTAAAAACTCATTGGTTTTTGAAAAAGGTTTGCTTCCAAAGAAACCATTTCGAGCAGAAAAAGGTGATGGATGGGCTGACTCAATAACTAAATGAATTGGATTAGTGATATATTTTTTTTTACTTCTAGCATAAGCTCCCCATAATATAAATACAATTGGTTTATCTCTTTCATTTAGTTTTTTTATTACTGCATCAGTAAAGATTTCCCAACCATGATCTTTGTGAGAAGTTGGCTTATGCTCTTCAACTGTTAGTACTGCATTAAGTAGCATTACACCTTGCTTGGCCCAAGGCTTTAATGAGTTATGTTCTGGAAAAGGTATTCCTAAATCACTTTCTAGTTCCTTAAAAATGTTTTTTAAAGACGGTGGCTTTAGTACTTCATCTTTTACAGAGAAGGAAAGTCCTTCAGCCTGATTTATTCCATGATATGGATCTTGTCCTAAAATTACTACTTTTATATCTTGATAATCTGTATATCTAAAAGCATTAAATACTTCATTTTGTTTTGGATAAATAGTTTTATTTTTATATTCTTCTTTGATAAAATCTAAGAGTTTTTGAAAATACTCTTTTTTATATTCATTTTCTAAATAATGATCCCATTGATTTCCTATCATATTTTCACCTACTTATGATAACTTTCGTGGTTATTAATTTTATAAGACCGATATAGTTGCTCTAGCAATAATACTCTAAATAATTGATGGGGAAATGTTAGTTTAGAAAATGATAAATGATAGTTAGATTTTTGTTTTATGGTATTTGAAAGACCATAACTTCCTCCAATGATAAAGGTTATATTACTATATTCTTGATGAATTTTATCAATTTTATTGGCAAATTCTATTGAATCTAACTCTTTTCCTTCTATTTCTAGGGTAATTATATAATCTTTATCTTGAATATATTTTAGTATTTTTTCTTCTTCTAATTTTAGTGTTTTTTCTTTTTCTACTAATCCTTCATCTTTTACTTCTATTATTTCGATATTTGTATACTTTCTAAGTCTTTTTAAGTATTCATTTATTGCGTCTTTTAGATATTGTTCTTTTAAGTATCCTACTGTTATTATTTTTATCATGTTTGTCTCATCCCCTTATACTTCTATCAATGGTCCTTCTTCATGTTGTCTAGCAATTGTAATGGTGATTGTTCTATCTAATTCTTCCTCGTGCATGGCTTCTAGAGCTTTTTCTTCGGTATTATTTATTTCACTTAAATGAGCTAGTATTATATTATTTGTATTTGAATTAACTATTTTTTTTAGATATTTAGCTGTTGTCCTGTTTGATAGGTGTCCTCTATCACTTATTACTCTTTCTTTTAAATATCTTGGATATGGTCCATCCATTAACATTTTTTCATCGTGATTGCTCTCTATTAAATAGGCATTTTTTCCTACCATCTTTGCAAGATATTTACGATTGATGTAGCCAGTATCTGTTACATAGACAATACTTTTATTTTCTTTTTCGATGATAAAGCCAACTGAATATGGGGCATCATGAGAAGTATGAATTAATTCTATCTTTACATCATTTATAAAAAACTCATCTTCTACAAATATACATTTTGGATAAGGTACATATTCTTTTATACTGTCATACATTGCTTCTGGTATGTAGACATTTAATTGTGAATGCTTTACTAAAGAAGCAAGTCCTTTTATGTGGTCATTATGACAATGGGTTATGAGAATTCCTGAAAAATCATCTAAAGAAAGGGAATTTTCTTCTAAACTTCTTTTTAAAGTCAAGTAGGAAATTCCCATATCTATTATTATTTTTGTATCTTCACATAACACAATTGTACAATTACCTTTAGAACCACTTGCTAGTGTTTTGATTTTCATATTAATAAAAATTCATAGCGTTTAACGCTGTTCCTCCGGCATATGGTGGACCTGTCCAAATAGCATAATGTAAGTGAACTCCTGTTGCAAAACCAGTTTGTCCCATTCCTCCTATTGGTTGTCCTCTTTGTACCCTATCTCCTTGTTTTACATATGTACAGCCACTACATAGGTGAGCATACATTGTATAATATCCATTATCATGTCTTATTGTTATATATTGACCATTATCATATTTATATCCTACTGTTACAACTTCTCCAGATTCTGCGGCAAATATATTTGAACCGTATCCACAACCAGCAATGTCTGTTCCATCATGAAGAACTCCCCATCTCCAACCGAAGCCACTTGATACGGTTGAACAGGTTGCTGGCCAACCAAACATTCCCTTAGTAATAATTAAGTTTCCATATCCTCCAGACCAACTATAAGAACGTTGTTTGGTTCCTTTGACAATTATTTCTTCTACCGGCTCTTTTAATACTTCTTGAGAAAGACCTACAAGAGATACTGTTTCACCATTAACTTTTTGAACTTTCTGAGTAACTCTATTTAGCCCTTTAATTCCTTCTTGCTTTATAACTGTATAATTTGTATATTGATTAGGATCTTCTTCTGTCTTCGTTGCAAAGTTTTGTTCTTCATCTTTTACAATATGGTCTTCTTCTACTACACTTACTTGTGGTTTTAAGATTCCTAAAGTAACTACTTGACCTGGAGATAATAAACTATTTTCTCCTTGGAGATTTGGATTGGCAATTAAGAATTCTTCTACTGATATTTTGTTGTTGAATGCCACATCGCTAATGGTATCTCCATCTTGGATAATATAAGTAGCTTGTGGTTCTGTTGTTCCAAATAAAAGATATTTACTTAATTCTTCTTCAGTTGTATAGATTGTTTTATCTACGGGAATCTTATCTTTTTTGATGGTTATTTTGTTCTTAATGTAGATGTTTTCAATTATTTTTCCTGTGTCTTTAATCTCTTTTTGTGTATCATTGGCATATGCTTCATAAGCTTCTGAGGTAATAAAAGATTTGGCTGTCTTTTCAATAGCACTAGTAAATACAGATTTATCTAGAACATATATTTTTTGAGTTTGTCCTTTTATTACGTTTCCTTCACTATCTTTTGTATCTAATCCTTTTATCTTTATGATGTATCCATTAATAGTAAATGGTGATATATCCTTTATTTCATCATATATTTCTTTATTTGTCTTGATGGTACTTTCAAAAGTAATCTCTTTAACAATATCTAAATCTACTGGAGCATATACTTTTTTTACATTATATTTCTTTTTGATTTCTTCTTGCTTTTTGTCAATATAATTTTCAAATGATTTTTTTGATTTTATAGCTCCTATAGCTTCTCCTTTTAAGTATACCCTATATACAGTTTTAGGAGTTGATGAAATATTGGTAAAGCCTGTTAGAAATGGTAATGATAAGCTTATGACAAAAAGAAGTATTCCATTAATTTTTTTATTCACTAGGCAATCCCTCCTGTTTCTTTTCTTTTCTTATATTTAAAAAGGTTGATGTGTTCTTTTTGAATAATAATTCTATGGTAGCGGTTGGTCCATTACGATGCTTTCCAATTATTAGTTCACTAATACTTGTATTATCTTCAGTTCTAGCTTCCTTATTATAGTAGTCATCACGATATAAGAAAGCTACAATATCAGCATCTTGCTCAATAGAACCTGACTCTCTTAAGTCACTCATCAATGGTCTTTTATCTTCACGTGCTTCTACTCCTCTGGATAATTGAGAAAGGGCAATTACTGGTACTCCAAGTTCCATTGCTAATGTTTTTAAACTTCTTGAAATATCAGATACTTCTTGTTGACGATTGGCACCATAGTTCTTGCCACCTGAAATTAATTGTAAGTAGTCAATAACAACTAATGCTAAGCCTTTTTCACTACTGGCTATTCTACGACATTTAGCTCTTATTTCTCCTATCGTGATACCTGGAGTATCATCCATTACTAAATTAGTATTAGATAATTGTGATACTGCTTCATTAATTCTTTTCCAATCTTGATTGATTAAGTTTCCAGTTCTTAATTTGAACCCTTCGATTTGACCCAATGACGATAAAATACGCATGGCTAATTGCTCAGCACTCATTTCTAAGTTAAATAAAGCTACTGATTTTTCTTGTTTCATAGCCACATGTGTGGCTAAATTAAGAGCAAAGGCTGTTTTTCCCATAGCTGGTCTGGCAGCAATGATTATAAATTCATTAGGATGTAATCCCGTTGTTAATCGGTCAAAGTCATACCAGCCAGTTTCTAACCCTGTGATTTCTCCTTTATTTTCAGATAACTTTTCTAAATCTGACTGAGTCTTTGCAAGAATGTCTTTTATCGTTCTAAATTCACTTGATTTTCTATTTTTAACAATTCCTAATATTTTTTTTTCGGAATTATCTAATATTTCATTTACAGTTTCATCTGGGTTATATCCTTCTTGAGCAATTTCTTCCGCGGTGGTAATTAGATTTCTTAAGATATAGGATTCTTCTACATTTTTGATATAGTAATCTATATTACTAGCTGTAGGAACATAGTTTAATACTTCTGTTAGGTATTCTACTCCTCCTACTTCTGATAATTCATTTTTTTTCTTTAAATAACTTGTAACTGTTGTTATATCAATGGGTGTTTTTTCTTCAAATAAAGCTAGCATTGTAGAGAATATTTTGCCATTTTTACTGCTGTAGAATGAATTTTCACTTAAGTTTTCTGCTGCTTTTTGTAAGGCATATTTTGATAAGAAGCATGCCCCTAAAACAGATTCTTCTGCTTCTAAGTTATTTGGTAAAACTCTAGTTGGCATCTAATCACCTCTATTTTATTACGTGAACTTTTATAGTTGTTGAAATATCATTATAGAGATTGATTTCAACATTATGAAAACCTAAAGAGGCAATCGGCATTGTTTTATCAATCTTATTTTTTTCTATTTTATACCCTTTTTTCTCCAATTCTTCTTTGATTTGCTTTGGTGTTACACTTCCAAAGACTTTGTCCCCTTCTCCTGTTTTTACTTTAAATTCTAGTACTACTTTAGATAATTCTTCTTTTAGTTTTAAGGCTTCTAATTTATTTTTTTCATTTTCTTGTTCTTTTTTGGCTAATTCATGGTTAAGCTTAGCTACATTTTCTTTGGTCTTTTTTACAGCGTAACCATTTTTAATTAAGAAATTTTCAGCATAACCGTCCTTTACTTCTTTAATTTGCCCCTTTTTACCTTGATTTTTTAAATCTTTGATAAAAATTACTTCCATATTATTCGCCTTCTTCTTTAATTATTTTCTTCAATTCTTGTTCAACTTTACTAATTGTTGTTTTTTCAAATTTAGCAGCTCCATTGAAGGTATCTCCTCCGCCGCCAAGTTTTTCCAGTACTTTTCCAATATCATAATTTCCTAAGCTTCTAGCACTTAATCCTATAGTGTCTTTTCCTATTTTTCCAATAACAAAGGATGCTTCTATATTGTTGAAAAATAATAAGGTATCTGCTACTTTTGCTAAATCTTCTCTCCTATATTGAGTATAAGGAGTTGCTTTAGTAAAGGCTATATTATTATTAATTGTTTCTATAGCTGATAATAATTTCTGTCTTTCAGTATATTCTTGTAAATCTTGTTTTAATAGATATTGTACCTTTTTAGCACTTGCTCCTAATGAAGTTAGGTAGTAAGACATATAGAATGTCTCTGATGTTGTGTTTAGAGTATAGTTATTAGTATCTAAGACTATTCCGGATAATAGAATAGTGGCATAGTATGAATCTATCTCAACATCATAGTATTCTATTAAACTTGCTATCATTTCACAAGTACTTGATACTTTGTTATCATTTATCATGATGGCATCTTTTATTGATGTTTTTCCTAAATCATGATGGTCAATCACTATTTTATGGTTAAATTGTTTTAAAACATCTTTATTTTGAACCAATTCTGTTTTATTGGTATCTAGTATCATTAATAAGTTCTTGCTTTCTTTAGGATGCTTATTTTGCTCCACATCCTCGCTTTTTATAATGTCAATACATCCCTCTAATTCTCTTAGAACTTTTTCTACACCTGGTTCGTGAGTCTTATCATCTATGATAATAAAGCATTTCTTTTTTCGACGCTTTAAAATCATATTCATTCCAATTGAACTACCTAAAGCATCTAAATCAAGATCTCTGTGAGCCATTAAAAATATTGTTTTGGCTTTTCTAACAGCTCTATTTAATTTTTTTCTTTCTTTGATTATACTCATAGTCCCTCCTATAAAGTTCCTATTCTATTATATAATACTTCGCTTTTTTTGTCTAATATAACAGAGCATAATAAAAGAGATTTGATTTTGAAATCAATTCTCTATTTTTTTTCTTTTTGATTTGTCGTTACACTTCTCCTTAATTGGCTTTATATAATATAATTTGTTAAACAATTAAAGATTTTTAATAAAAAAAATGTAGATTTTTTCTACATTTCATAATAATAAAAAAATGTCTAAAGATTGAAGCGGCAAAACCCGCTTATTATAGGTGGGTATTCATACTCAACTTTTAGGATTCCTATTCGATGATAGGCTTTCAACACCAGTTGACTTGTTCCGAATTCCCGTATTGTTACTTAGTCGGTTTTAACAAAAGCTCAATATCTTTTAGACAATTCTATTGTAGCACACTTTTTTATTTTGTGCATATTTTGAACTTATTTTCTTTTTACTTTACGTTAAGAAAAAAAGATAAGAGTTTTTCTCTTATCTTGAATAAGGCATTAATGCTATTGCGCGAGCTCTTTTGATTTCTCTAGCAATTACTCTTTGATGTAGAGCACAGTTTCCTGTAACTCTTCTTGGAACTATTTTACCTTTTTCATTTGTATATCTTTTTAATGTTTCTGGATCTTTATAATCTACTGTTTTTCCAGTACACATCATACATACTTTTTTCTTTTTACGAGCAAATTCTGCCATACTGTATCCTCCTTTATTAATTAGAATGGTAATTCATCATCACTAATTTCGATACTTGCTCCAAAATCAGCATATGGATTACTGTCAACATCTGTTCCTTTTGGTTCTGGTGCTTCACCAAAATCATATGGACTTGGTCCTGCATTGTTAGATGCATTTCCATTATTTGAATTATTTGAGGAATTTTTTGATCCTAGAAATTCAACATTATCGGCTACTACTTCCGTTACATATCTCTTTTGTCCATTATTATCATCATAACTTCTTGTTTGAATTCTACCATCTATTGCTACTTGACTTCCTTGGGTAAGATAATTTTTTACATTTTCAGCTTGTTTTCTCCAAACTACAATATTAATAAAATCTGCTTCTCTTTCACCTTGTTGATTTGAATAGTTTCTATTAACAGCTATTGAAAATGTTGCTACGGGAATATTACTTCCGGTATATCTTAATTCTGGATCTCTTGTTAATCTTCCTATTAAAAAAACTTTATTCATATAATACCTCTTATTTTTTATTCTTCAACTTTAACAATTAAATGACGAAGTAAATTTTCATTAATTCTAGCAACACGATTGAATTCTTGTTCTGCTTCTTTGCTAGCTTCTACTACGAATAAATAATAATATCCTGTGTTGAATTTTTTAATTTCATAAGCTAATTCTTTTTGTCCCATTGATTTTTCTTCAATGATCTTAGCTTTTGCGTCAGTTAGAACCTTTTTCATATTTTCAGCTGTATTTTTAATTTCAGCTTCTTCCATATCTGGTCTAACAATGAACATCATTTCGTATTTATTCACGTTCTACACCTCCTTTTGGACTTATGGCTATCTCTTTGATAGCAAGGAGTATTCAAAATACTCGAAGGTATTATAACAAATAAATATTAAAATGTCTAGTTTATTTCTTTTCTTTTTATTTTTTTTGTGTTATATTTTTATTAGGGTGATGCTTTGTGAAATTTAAAGAGAAAAAATGTCCTAATTGCGGGGCTGATTTAGAGTTCTCAGAAACTGATAAAACATGTAAATGTCAGTATTGTAAGAGAAGTTTTGAAATTGAAAGGGATTTAAGTGATATTGAAAAATTTAATCTTGTTTATGATAAGATTCATAAACCAATGAAGATGTTTTTTATTATACCGCTTGCCATTTTTTGTATTGTTTTTATATTTGTTGTAGTAATGATTATTGGTTCTATGAGAAAACAAGAAACTAATGATACTAGTATATTTGAAGAATATAAAGATCTAATTGTTGATAAAGAGAATCTTCTAACTGATGTTAATGAAATTAAAAATCGTGATTTTGATATTATTGATAGTCAAGCTTCTATGCAAATTAATAGGTCTGCAGATGGGGTTAATGATGGAAATCATAGTTTTAGTATTGATGGTGAT
Source organism: uncultured Erysipelotrichaceae bacterium (assembly GCA_902780395.1). Classification (GTDB taxonomy): domain Bacteria; phylum Bacillota_I; class Bacilli_A; order RF39; family UBA660; genus UBA3789. The sequence goes on along the minus strand of CACZFH010000012.1, from coordinate 410 downwards.
ATTACAAGAGAAAAACTTTATATTATATCTAAGGAAAACTATAATAAATTAGTTATAATTTATAAAGCTACATATGAAGATTTCTTTCATCAAGAAGATCGTCATACCTTATATATTCCTGTTATATATGAAAATATAGAAAAAGATGTAATATCAAGTCTTGGTAACTCTAAGGTTACAGATCATATTTATTATCTATCTAGTGATCATGCTTGCTTTACTTATGGTTATGAATCTTTTGATGAGGCTTATCAAGAAAATGTTGCAATATATGCTGAAGATTATAAAATTACAGAAAAATAAAAATCACATAAGAACTGGTTTGATAAATTTCTACATTAAATAAAAAGTTCTAAACATGACTACATCGATAATTTATCGGTGTAGTTTTTAGTTTATTTTTGATTTTT
>CACZFH010000011.1 GCA_902780395.1 uncultured Erysipelotrichaceae bacterium | reverse complement strand
ATTCCTCCTTATAACTGCATAGAAACATGTAATATTATACTATAATCAGACTTAATTCCGTTATTTAATTAAAAACGGACATCCAAATAAAAATTAACGCAAAGATAAAAAAATACAATGTTCATTGTATTTTCTTTTTTTTTATTATATAATGTTTTTAGAGTAGAGGTGCGTAGTATGAAAGATATCCATTTTTTAGAAGAAAACGGTGTAGATATACCAAAAAGTTTAGAATTATTTGGAGATGCAGATACCTATAATGAAACAATAGGTGAGTTTTTAGTTGGCATTCATACTAAAATAAATCAATTAATTCAACAAATGAATAATAAGGACTTCGCTAATTATTCTGTAACAGTTCATTCTATGAAAAGTGATGCTAAGACATTTGGTTTTACTTCTTTAGCTGATGTTGCTTATGAACATGAATTGAAGAGTAAAGCAGGTGATTATTACTATGTAACTACGCATATTAATGATTTGATTACAGAAACGAATAAGGCTATTCTTTTATTACAAGATTATATGGGCGATAGTACTGGTGGAGTAGAAGCACCAAAAGAAGAAAAGGAAATCGTAAATGAAGATGTCTTTACTAGAAAAACTATTTTAGTTGCTGATGATTCTAATATTATTCGTAACTTTGTAAAACGTATTTTTAGCGAAAAATATTATGTAGCAACAGCAGAAGATGGCGAAGAAGCTATTAGAGTTATTAAAGCTAATCAAGATAATGATTTTATAGAAACAATATTACTTGATTTAAATATGCCAAAAGTTGATGGGTTTGCGGTTCTTGATTATATGAAGGAAAATCATTTATTTAGAAAGATGCCAGTATCTATTATTTCAGGAGATTCTTCTAAAGAAACTATTGATAAGGCTTTTACATATCCAATTGTTGATATGTTAGGAAAACCTTTCAATGAACAAAATATTAAATCTGTAGTTGAAAAAACATTAATATATAGTGGAAAAGATGTCATTTAAAAAGACCATTTATTGGTCTTTTTTCTTTAATTTTAACGTATCTCCAATTTTTAGATATTTTACAGTATTTAATGGTAAATAATAAATATTATATTTTTTCCATAAGATTTTTCTTTTTTCGGATTTAACATTTTCTATTATCTTTATAATTTTTTCGTCTTTGTTAGTTATTAAAATATCTACTTTTTGACAGAAATAATAAGTACTCCATATTCTTTGGTTGGCTATTTTAATTCCATAGTCTATAGGAACTAAGACGAATCTTAAAGATTTCAATTTTTCTTTGATTGTTTTGCATTCTTTTATTTCTATATTTTTATTTTGACATTTTAGATACATATCCTTCACCTCTATTAGTGTAACAGATACTTTGATATTTGAAAAGATAATGACTTGGAACTTTTTCAAAAATATGATATTATAAATACGAATGTGAGGAGGAATAATATGAGTGGACATTCTAAGTGGGCTACAATTCATAGAAAAAAGGGATTGTTAGATCAACAACGTGGAAAAGTATTTCAAAAATTAGCAAAAGAAATAATGGTTGCAGCTAAAGGAGGAAGTCCTGATCCTAATCAAAATGCAGCACTTCGTTTAGCAGTAGATAAGGCTAAAGCTCAAAATATGCCTAAAGATAATATTCAAAAGGCTATTGAAAAAGCCACAGGTGGTGTAGATGGCGCTAATTATGAAACAGTTCGTTATGAAGGATATGGTCATGGTGGAGTGGCTTTTATGGTTGACTGTTTGACAGATAATCGTAATCGTACAGCATCTCAAGTTAGAAGCTGTTTTACTAAAGCAGGAGGTAATTTAGGAACAGATGGTTCGGTTAGTTATTTGTTCGAAAGAAAGGGTTCTATTGTGATTCCTGCTGAGTATGATGAAGATACTATGATGATGGTCGCATTAGATGCTGGCGCTAATGATTTTGAAAAAGTAGAAGATACTTATGTTATTACTACTGATCAAAATAGCTTTACAGCTGTTAGAGATGCTTTAGAAGAAAATTCGGTTTTAGAATTTTTAGAATGTGAACTTACATATCTTCCAACGATGGAAGTAACACTTGATGAAGAAGGTATGGAAAAAGTATTAAAGTTAGTAGATTCTTTAGAAGATTTAGATGATGTCCAAGATGTTTATTATAATTTAAAAGAGGAATGATTATATGGATAAAAATATACAAAACGTATTAAATCAAATTAATAAGGAATTAAAAGTTTATATTAATGAATCTAGTTTTATTTCTCAGAAATGTCGTAATAAAATGCTTAGTTTTTTTGAAGAAGAGTTTAAGGTATCTTTAGATATTGGGAGATATCAAAATGTTGATTTAGTTATTTTAGATGATTTTACTATTTCTTATCGGGATGATGTTTATATTCCTGATGAAGTTATTTCCTCTTTAGAAGAGTTGGAAGAAAAATATCATCGTTTTCAAGAAAAAGCTGATCATTTAATAAAAAAGAAAGAAATAGATTTTGATTCAAAACGTAACTTTAATCATTTAATCAATTTATTATTTGTGATTCTTATCTTTTTGGCTGCTATTGGGATTTTCTTATTAGGAGTTATTGCTTTTTTAAGAGGCAATTATTTTGATTGTTTATGGTTTTTGTTTGTTATTGTACCAATTATAGTTCCTAAGTTTAAAAATAGTTTACAGAATAGGATTATTATGGCAAAAGATTATTTAAGAAGTATAAGAAAGAAATTTAAATAGATTTCTTTTTTTTTCTATAGTATAATAGAAAAGGTGATTTTTTATGAGTAAAGCAATTCGTGCTCCTTGGAGAAAGTATTATCGGAATGAGAAGGATCATCTAGAATATCCTGATTTTTCAGCTTATAAATTAATTGAGTATACAGCTTCAAAGCATCTTAATAATATTAGTTATAATTATTATGGGAATCAAAAGACTTATCATGAATTTTTAAAACAGATTGATGAAGTAGCTAGGTCATTAAAAGCAATAGGTGTTAAACATAAAGATGTAGTATCTATTTGTATGCCTAATACTCCGGAAGGTATTATTGCTTTTTATGCTGTAAATAAAATTGGGGCTGTTTCTTCTATGATTCATCCTTTATCAGCAGAGAATGAAATTAAGAAATATTTAAATATTTCAAAATCTGAATGGTTAATTTCTATAGATTTTGCTATTCCAAAAGTAGATAAGATTATTCATGATACAAAAGTAAAAAAGGTTGTTTTTGTTGGAGTAGGTGAATCTATGCCACCTATTAGTAAGTCTTTATATGCGACTTTAACAATACCTAAGAATATTATTCCAAAAACAATTAAAACATTGAATCCTGGTACTTATATTAATAACTCTACTAATCGTAAAAAGATTAGTTGGAAAGAGTTTATTAAGATTGGAAAGAATTATTCAAAAGAAATAGATGATGAATTTAAAGGAAAAGATTTAGCAACTATTTTATATTCTGGTGGAACAACGGGTACTCCTAAAGGGGTTAAACTAACTAATTTGAATTTAAATGCATCAGCTATGCAAAATTTTGAACATGTTGGTTGTTTAAAGGCTAAAGATAAAGTGTTAGCAATTATGCCTATTTTTCATGGGTTTGGATTAAGTGTTTGTATTCATTGTGTTCAATATTTTGGAGGAACAAGTATATTACTGCCTCAGTTTAATGCTAAAACATTTGATAAAATTATGAAAAAATATGAGCCTAATGTTATTGTTGGGGTACCTACTTTATTTGAAGCAATGCTAAGTAATAAGAATTTCTCTCATATGAATTTATCATATTTAACTTGTGTCATATCTGGAGGAGATTCTTTATCTACTGATTTAAAAAGAAGATTTGATGAATGGCTTAGTAAACATCATTCTCCAACAACTATTCGTGAAGGATATGGTTTAACTGAATGTTGTGCTGCAAGTTGTTTTACTCCATTATATGATTATCGTCCAGGTAGCATTGGAATTCCTTATCCTGATACATATTATAAGATTGTGCAAGAAGGAACTGATCGAGAGCTTGCTTATGGAAATAGTGGGGAAATAGTGATTCATGGTCCTACTGTAATGGAAGGTTATATCCGTAATCGAAAAGAAACTAAGCAGACTTTAAAAAAACATCGAGATGGTCGTATTTGGTTGCATACAGGTGATGAAGGTTTTATGGATGAAGACGGTTTTGTGTATTTTAAAGGTCGTCTTAAACGAATGATTATTACATCTGGTTATTGTGTTTATCCTACTAATATTGAGAATGTTATCGATTCTCATCCGGATGTTAAAATGAGTTGTGTTATAGGTATTCCTCATCCTTATAAAGTTACGGTTGCTAAAGCTTTTATTGTATTAAGACATGGTGTAAAAGAGACTCCTGAGTTATTAAGCTCTATTAAAGAATTAGTAGAACAAAATTTAGCTCGTTTTTCATGGCCATATGAATATGAATTTAGGAGTGAATTACCTAAGACATTAGTAGGAAAAATTGCTTATAATGTTTTAATTCATGAAGAAGAAATGAAAAATGGTAAAAAGCAATATGATAAGAGTGAAGAATTATTAGAACAAGTAGAAGATGAATCAAGTAGTGAAGCATTAATGGATAATTTAAAAAAATAGTAAAAGAATATGAGTAATCATATTTTTTTGTTTTTTTGAGATAATTGATTAACTTGATTTTTTGTTTTATAATAAATAATGGAGTTGATTATATGTACGATTATATAAAAGGTATTGTTATCCGAATTCTTAATAATGCTATTGTATTGGATAATAATGGGATTGGTTATTTAATTCATGTTTCTAATCCTTATTCTTTTGAAATAGGTAATGAATATAAAATATATGTTTATCAACAAATAACGGAAGATGAACATGCTTTGTATGGGTTTAAAACTATTGAAGAGAAAGATTTATTTTTAAAGTTAATTAGTGTTAAAGGGTTGGGTTGTAAAATGGCTCTTCCTATTCTAGCAGTTGGATCTACTAGTGGTATTATGGATGCTATTGAGAGAGAAAATGTTTTATATTTAAAGAAATTTCCAAAGATTGGAGATAAATTAGCAAAACAGATTATATTAGATTTGAAAGGAAAACTTGAATTTATTGGTGTTGGTATTTCTGATGAAGTCGTTGATACTGATAATGAATTAAAAGAAGTATTAATTGGACTTGGTTATAAAGAAAAAGAAATTAAACCAGTTCTAGCTAGAGTAAATACTAGTTTAACAATTGAAGAACAAGTAAAAGATGCATTAAAATTATTATTAAAATAATAAGGGGGATTTATGAAAGAAGAAAGTATTGTTAAGAATTATGAATTATTAGATGATAATATTATAGATAATACCATTCGTCCTGAAACGATAGATGAGTATATTGGACAAAGTGATGTCAAAGAAAACATTAGAGTTTTTGTAAAAGCTGCTAAGATGAGAAATGAAGCTTTGGATCATGTTTTACTATATGGTCCACCAGGACTAGGGAAAACGACTTTAGCTTTTATAATTGCTCATGAATTGGGTACTAATATTAAGACTGCTAGTGGACCTAGTATTGAAAAGAGTGGAGATTTAGCAGCTATTTTATCTTCATTGGAGCCAGGGGATGTTCTATTTATTGATGAGATTCATCGTATGCCTCGTTATATTGAAGAGATATTATATCCAGCTATGGAAGATTTTTCATTAGATATTATTGTTGGTAGTGAAGGAAATAGTAGAAATATTAAGATTGATTTACCACCATTTACTTTAGTAGGGGCAACTACAAGAGCAGGAGATTTATCTTCTCCTTTACGAGATCGTTTTGGTATTATTAATAAGTTACAATTTTATAGTGTAGAAGAATTAACAGATATTGTTAAGAGAACAGCTAGAGTACTTGATATTCCTATTGAAGATGATGCTGCTTTTGAATTAGCAAAAAGAAGTAGAGGTACTCCAAGAATTGCTAATCGGTTATTTAAAAGAGTTAGAGATTTTGCAATGGTAGAAGGAAATGGTACGATTACTTTAGATATTACGAATGAAGCTTTAGAACGATTGAAAGTTGATAAGATGGGATTAGATAATACAGATAGAGATTTATTATTAGCTATTATTAATCGCTTTAATGGAGGCCCTGTAGGAGTAGAAGCACTTAGTAGTTCTATTGGTGAAGAAGTTACGACAATTGAAGATGTATATGAGCCTTTCCTATTACAAATGGGGTTATTAAAGAGAACAGCTCGAGGAAGAGTAGTTACAGAAAAAGCTTATGAAGTATTAGGAATTCCAAGAAAGACTGACTAGGAGTTTGCTTATTTCTATTTTTATAGTATAATAGAGAAAAAAACACTGATAGTTCAGTGCTTTTTGAATGGAGTGGTGATATGTCTACCGATGATTTTGATTATGATTTACCAGAGGAGTTAATTGCTCAAACTCCACTAGAGGTAAGAGACTCTTCACGTTTAATGACTTTAAAGAAAGATACTGGAGAAATAGAGCATAAAAAATTTACTGATATTATTGATTATTTAGAAGAGGGTGATACTTTAGTTTTAAATGATACAAAAGTATTACCAGCTAGAATTATTGGAGTAAAAGAAGAGACTGGCGCAATTATTGAGTTATTACTTTTAAAGAATATTGAAAAAGACTCTTGGGAATGTTTGGTTAAACCAGCAAGACGTGTTAAAGTTGGAACTATTGTTTCTTTTGGGAATGGTGAATTAAAGGCTCGTTGTACTGGAGAATTTGCTGAGGGAATTCGTCATTTTGAATTGATATATGATGGAATACTATTAGAAATACTGGAAAAATTAGGTACTATGCCACTACCTCCTTATATTCATGAAAAACTAAAAGATCAAAGTCGCTATCAAACGGTTTATGCCAAAGAAGTAGGAAGCGCTGCTGCTCCTACGGCTGGACTTCATTTTACGAATGAATTGCTTGATAAGATTGAAAAAAAAGGAGTTAATATTTGTAAAATTACTCTCCATGTAGGTTTAGGTACTTTTCGACCTGTCTCAGTTCAAAATGTAGAAGAACATGAAATGCATAGTGAATTTTATTCTATGAAAAAAGAAGTTGCTGATTTATTAAATGAAACAAAGAAAAAGGGAAAAAGAATTATTGCAGTTGGGACAACTACGACTAGAACATTAGAAACAATTATTCATCAATATGGAGTATTTAAAGAAACTTCTGGTTGGACTAATATTTTTATTTATCCTGGTTTTCAATTTCAAGCAATTGATGCTTTGATTACTAATTTTCATTTACCAAAATCTACTCTAGTTATGTTGGTTAGTGCTTTTTCATCAAAAGAGTTTATTTTGAAGGCATATCAGGAAGCTGTTAAGGATAGATATCGATTCTTTTCTTTTGGTGATGCTATGTTTATTTGGTAAAAAGATAGTAGTTTTTATTGGGGAAAAATATGTGTGATGAGTTAATCAATTTTATTTATCCATGCCAACCTATTGTTCAAAAGTAAACAAACATTTTATAATAGATGATAATTATTTTGGACAAATTATATCTATTGATAATGAATATAATCGTAAGAAAGAAAGAGTTCGTTAAGCTCTTTTTTCTTGTTAGAATATTAAATTATGATATAATAATCTAGAAGTAGAGGGGATTGTATGAAAATAAAATATCACTTATTAAAAGAAGAAAAAAATACCCAAGCTAGGCTTGGAAAAATTGAGACAAACTATGGAACTTATGAAACACCTATGTTTATGCCTGTAGGGACTCAAGCAACAGTAAAAACAATGTCTCCAGAAGAATTAAAGGATTGTAGGGCAGGGATTATTTTAGCCAATACCTATCATTTATGGCTTAAACCAGGAGAAGATGTTGTTTTACATGCAGGTGGACTTCATAAATTTATGAATTGGGATGGACCTATTTTGACTGATTCTGGTGGTTTTCAAGTTTTTTCTTTAGCTAAGCCTAAAGATATTACTGAAGAAGGTGTTCGTTTTAAAAATATTTATAATGGTGATTCATTGTTATTAACTCCTGAAAAGTCAATCGAAATTCAAAATAAATTAGATAGTGATATTGCTATGAGTTTTGATGAATGTGTAGGTTTTCCTCATACTCGAGAATATGTTGAAGAGAGTGTTGAAAGGACACTTCGTTGGGCACAAAGAGGTAAAAATGTTTTTCAAAATGATCGTCAATCTTTATTTGGTATTGTTCAAGGAGCAGAGTTTGAAGATTTAAGAAAACATTGTGTCGAAGAACTAGTTAAAATGGATTTTGATGGATATAGTATAGGTGGTACGGCAGTTGGAGAGCCTAAAGATTTACAGTATTTACAGGTAGAGTATTCTTGCAAATATTTACCTAAAGATAAAGTACGTTATTTGATGGGAGTAGGAGATCCTATTGATATTATTGAAAATGTTATTCGAGGTGTTGATATCTTTGATTGTGTTTCACCTACAAGATTAGCTCGACATGGTCATTATTTGTCGATGGAAGGAAAATATAATATTAAAAATGCACGTTTTAAAGAAGATTTTACACCACTTGAAAAAGAATGTGACTGCTACACCTGTAAGCATTATACAAAAGCTTATATTCATCATTTGATTAGAGCAGAAGAAACTTTTGGACAAAGATTATTATCAATTCATAATATTCGGTTTTTAATTCGATTAACTGAGGAAATTCGAGAAGCTATTAGAGAAGATCGGTTATTAGATTATAGAGAACAGTTTATTGCAAAATATTATCATTCTAAAGATAAAAAATAGGACTATTGTTTTCAATAGGTTCTTTTTTTTCTATTGTTTGATTACTTTCCTTTGTATTTGCTACTTTCCAGATTGTTTTGGCATTTTGAACAATCGGTTTTATTTGATAAAAAACGGGGATTGCTTGATTTACTACTCCTAATGTTTTTTGGGTTCCATCTAAGAGAGAAGTCCATTTAATATTTTTCATAGCATTTAAAACTTTAGTTATAAAAGTTGGATTATTATAAGGATACATATGTCACCTCTTATTTAGTATATGTCAAATCATTAAAAAGTTTAAAATTGTATTTTCATTTGGTCGATGATGTGCTAAAATATAAGTTATGATAAGGTAAAAAGGAAGGGTATATTATGGGTTTATTTGATTCGAAAAAAAATAATAAACCAGCTGAAGCTCATGTTGCAGGACAAGCTGATGCTAATAATACTGGTGTAACAGTAGTGTCTAATAATCCTAATGTACCTGGGGTGGTACAACCAGAAGCTGTGGCTACTAATCAAGCTATGGTTAACCCTGGAGTTGTTTCTGCAGGAGAAATTGCGACTCAGGTTACTGCTGGTGCTAATACTCAAGTAATGGATAATACGACTTTGGTATCACCGGAAATTAATTATAATAATACTATTCCTGGAGCTGCTGGTTCTATGCAACCAGATTATAATAATGTTCCTCCAGCAGGAAGTCTTTCTCAGCCTTCGACTGATGAGACAGGAAATGTGATTCCTGAAGGTGGGGAGAAAGCAAAGGCCGCAAGACCTATGAATGCTTATAAATATACTATTATTAATGGTGTTGGTAAAAAAGAAAATGGTTTTTTTGATGCTGAAAGTCCAGATGATGTTCGTAACTTCTTATCTTCTTTAGATTATCAAGTTTTAGATGTTAAACCAAGAAGTGCTATGGATCTTGAAATTGGTGGGACAAGATTAAAAGCCAATGATTTGTCTTTTTCACTTACCCAATTATCTACTTATTTAAAAGCAGGTATTCCACTTGCTGATTCAGTTCGTATTTTGGCTAAGCAATCTAGAAAACCTGGAATTAAGAAGAGCTTTTATCAGTTAGTTTATGAATTATTACGTGGTGAAAGTTTGTCTGAAGCTATGATAAAGCAGGATAAAGTATATCCTAAATTATTAATTAATATGATAAAAACAGCTGAAATGACAGGAGATTTACCATCTATTTTGGATGATATGAGTGAATATTATACATCTATGGATCAAACTCGTAAACAAATGAAGTCTGCTATGACATATCCAATAGTTGTATTAATCATTGCTTTTGGTGTTTTGATATTTATGTTAACTTATTTGGTTCCACAGTTTTCATCTATGTTTAAAGAAAATGGTGCTGAGTTACCAGTTTTAACAAGAACAATACTAGCAGTCAGTGATTTTATTAAAAATTATTGGTATTTGGTGATTTTAGCTGTTGCTGTTGTTGTCACTATATTTGTTGTGACGTACAAGAAAGTTCAGAAGTTTAGGGAAACTATTCAAATTATATTAATGCATCTTCCTGTTATTAAGGATATTATTATTTATAATGAAATAGCTAACTTTACAAAGACTTTTGCATCTTTGTTAAATCATGGTGTTTTTATTACAGATAGTATGGAAATATTGTCGAAGATTACTAATAATGAAGTTATGATTCGAATTATTAATAAAACTATGGAAAATCTTGGACGTGGAGATTCTATTTCTTCGGCATTTAAAGGAGAATGGGCTATTCCAGTTGTGGCTTATGAAATGATTGTTACTGGTGAAAGTACTGGTCAATTAGGTCAAATGATGGAAAAAGTTGCGACCCACTTTCAAGTACTTCACAAGAACGTTATTGATCAGATGAAAAGTTTGGTAGAACCATTACTTATCTGTTTCTTGGCAGTTGTTGTTGGTATTATATTAATGGCTATTGTTGAACCAATGTTCTCAATGTATAGTCAGGTAAAATAAAGGAGGTAATACAGATATGAATATAGTCTTTCTGATTATCTTTTTTGTTTTAGGTTTATATATGGGGTCTTTTTATACTGTAGTTGGATTAAGGCTTCCAAATCATGAGAATTTTATTTCTAGTAGGAGTTATTGTGATCATTGTCATCATACACTTTCTTTATTAGATATGGTTCCACTTTTTTCTTTTTTGTTGTTAAGGGGGAAATGTAGATATTGTAAAGCAAAAATAGATGATTTATCTTCTTATATGGAGTTTTTTACAGGTGTTTTGTTTGCACTTAGTTATTTTGTATTTGGTTTTTCTTATGAATTATTGTTTGCTTTAGGTATTGTTACAATGCTTATTATTGTATCAGTTTCTGATATTCGTTATTATATTATTCCTGATGAATTGTTAATCTTTTTTTCTGTTTATTTTCTCATATTAACTTTGTTAAATGATGGCTTATATGGTTTTATGTTAGCAGTGGGTAAGGGTCTTCTTTTATTTATTGCTATGTATGGAATTATGCTACTTGGTAATTATTTGTTTAAAAAAGAGACATTAGGTGGAGGAGATATTAAGATGATGTTTGTCTTTGGTATTATTCTTCATCCTTTATTAGGCATGTTTACTATTTTTTTGGGAAGTGTTCTGGCTTTACCTGTTTCTTTGTTTTTGATGATGAAAAAAAATCAAGGAATTGTTCCTTTTGGACCTTTCTTATTAATTAGTTTAACATTTGTTTTTTTTACTAGAATAGATGTTACGATGATTATGGAATATTTAAGACTACTTTAGTAGTCTCTTTTTTTATTTTATGATATGATTATTTTAGGTGGTGAGGTCCATGAAACATATTACGGTTTTACCTGCTGATACATATACAGTTATTAATAAAACTATTATAACTGATAAAGATAAAAAGATTTTAACGATGTTATATCAGCCTATTATTGGTTATACTGCTGTTAGTTTATATAATACTTTATTAGATGATTTAGATAAGCAAGAAGTAATGAGTGAAGATTTAACTCATTATCATTTGATTTGTACGATGCAATTAAAATTAGAAGATATAGTGGTTGCTAGAGAAAAATTAGAGGCTGTTGGATTATTAAGAAGTTATTTAAAAAAAGAGGAAGTTCAACAATATGTATATATGTTATATTCTCCTATATTGCCTCAAGAATTTTTTAATCATCCTATCTTAAATATTGTGTTATATAATAATTTAGGAAAAAAGGAATATGAAAAAGTATTATCTTTTTTTAAGGTGCCTCTGATTAGTTTAAAAGATTATCAAGAAGTTACAGCACCTTTTGATGAGGTGTTTTCACCTACTTTAGGAAATATTAAAGAATTAGAAGAGGATGTTTCTGATAAGCATTCTAATTCTTTGATATTTAAGAATAAAATAGATTTTGATTATTTAATTGAAGGAATTCCTAAAAATCAACGACATAATAAATGTTTTAGTGATGATATTAAAGAATTAATACAACAATTAAGTTATATTTATCAATTAGATACTGCTGCTATGCAAGGAATTATTCGTAATTCTTTGAATGAAAAGGGTTTTATTGATAAAGCAGTGTTAAGAAAAAGTTGTCGGGATTATTATCAGTTTGATCATGCTGGTAATTTACCTACTTTAATATATAATAGACAACCTGATTTTTTAAAAAAACCTGTAGGTGATTCTTCTAAATGGGCTAAGATGGTTTATACTTTTGAAAATATTTCTCCTTATGAATTATTAAAAGCTAAGTATAAAGGAGCGGAACCAACTGATCGTGATAAGAGATTAATTGAGAGTCTTTTGATTGATCAAAAATTGGCTCCGGGAGTTGTTAATGTATTGATTAGTTATGTTTTAAAGGTTAATCATGAACAATTAAAGAAAAGTTATGTAGAAACTATTGCTGGTCAATGGAAAAGACTTAATATTGAAACAGTAGAAGAGGCTATGAGGTATACGGAAAAAGAACATAAAAAATTACATAAAATTGTTCGTAATTCTACGGATGATAAGAAAACAGATAAAGCGAAAAAGGTTGATGAAAACTTACCGGCTTGGTTTAATCAGGAACAGAAAGTTATAGAGACCACTAAAGAAGATGAAGAAGAGATGGATAGTATTTTGAAGGAATTAATATAGTTTCAGTGGGGTAATATATGTTGAATGAAATTGGAGAGCGAATAAAAAAAGCAAGATTAAAAAAGAATTATACTCAAGAGGAGTTAGGAGAATTACTATTTATCTCTCCTAAGACTATTTCTAGCTGGGAAATAGGACGTACTGTTCCTGATTTTGATGTGGTTCATTCTATTAGTAAAATTTTAGATTGTTCTTTTATTTCTTTGTTACAAGGCAATTTGAATACTAGCAATGTTGAAGTCGAGGCTAAATTTAAAGTTGATAAAAAAGAATATGACAGAATTCTTGGTATTATAAAAAAAGGTTCTGTTTTTCTTAGCAATAATACTCAAATTGATTCTTATTATTCTTCTTCCTCTTTTGAAGATAAACAGTGGATTAGAATTAGAACTAGTGATACTACTAATATTTTGTCTTATAAAAGGTGGTATCAAAATAAGTATTGTGATGAGTATGAAGTTTATATAGATAATAAAGATAATTTAGAAAAGATTCTTTTTATCTTAGGAGTTCATTTTCTTGTTACGGTTAAAAAGAACCGAATTAAGTATCTATATGCTGATAAATGGATTATTTCATTTGATAATGTTGATCATTTAGGATTATTTATTGAAATAGAATCATTGAATCCTAATTCTTCTAATCCTTGTGAGGAGTTTAATAAGATTATTGAAATAGCTGAACAGTTTGATCTTAAGTTGAATCAACTGTCTTCGAAAAGATATCCTGAGTATTTTATTTAGTAAGCTCTACAAATTGTAGAGCTTTTTTTTATTTTGAAGTGTTATAGTTAATTTGTAGGAGGTACGGAAAATGATGAATGAAAAAAATAGTATTTTCTGTTTGATTGATGAAGCTAGAGATAGCTATTTAGATAGCTGCAATAAGATGAAAAGTATCGAAGGAGAGATGAGTTATAGAATAAGTGAAGCAACTCAAAAGATAAAAAGTGATTATCAAAAAGAGATATGTGAAATTGAAGAGGATATTGAAATACAGAATAAGCAGTTAAAAGATTATTATAAATTATTAGTAAATTATTCTACATTTGATTCTTATGTTATTGGAAGACTAATTGCAATATTAGTTAGTAAAGTTGAGAATGGTGAATATTTTTTTCAATCTTCTCAACATATTACATATGAATGGAGTGACTCATGGTTTGGAAGAGATAGAGAAAAAATATATAATAATATTTTATTAGTTGTTCATAAAGATTACTATAAATGTGATTATAATGATTCAAATTCTTTTGATAATTGTATCAAATCATTAGTTCATCAAAATAAAGTAATAGTTTTAGATGAAAGAGAGTACTATTGTAGTAAAAAGCTTACTTTTTATTCAATTGTAAACAATCAAATACAGCATAATATTGATTTTAATCAATTTCCTTATGTTATGGATTTTATCGATTATTTAATACAATATCGTTTTGATCATCAGAAAGAAAATATTAATGAGCATGAGGTCTCATATTTATTAGATTGTTATATCAATGATATGAAATTGGTAAAAATAAAAAGAAAATAGTATTAGATAGTATAAAAATTTATTCCTAAAGTATAAAGAAAAGAGTATTAGATTCTCTTTTTTTTTCTTTTATTTTATGGTATACTTTTCAAGAAAGAAGGATAGGTTTATGAAAAAAACATTTATTTTTGGACATAAGAAACCAGATACAGATTCTGTTATGTCGGCAATAGGTCTTTCTTACTTGAAGAATCAATTAGGGGATAGTACGGAGGCTAGAGTTTTAGGAACTATTAATAAAGAATCTAAGTTTGCTTTAAATTATTTTCAATTAGCAGAGCCTAAATACTTAAATGATGTAAAATTACAATTAAAAGATGTTCGTTATCATAAAGGATTTTATCTTTCTGAAAATGCTAGTATATATGATGGATATCAAGCTATGTTAAGAGAAGAATTAACGGGATTACCTTTAGTTGATCAAGATTGTCAATTTAAAGGATTAATTACTATAAAAGATTTAAGTCATATATTGATTAATGAAAACGTAGAAGATTTGTATACCTCTTATGATAATTTATTACATGTTTTAAAGGGAGAAGAAATTTGTCGTTCTCAAGATGAAATAATTGGTAAAATTTTAGTAGCAGCTTATCGAAGTACTACTTTTATGTCTAATGTTAATCTAGATTCTAATGATATTTTAATTGTAGGAGATCGTCATAGTGTTATTGAGTACGCTGTTAATTGTGGAGTTAAGATGATTATTCTATCAGGAGACTCTTTTATTAAAGAAGAACATATTGAATTAGCTAGAAAGAATAATGTTAATATTATTCGTACTCCATATGACACTTATCGTGTTTCTCGTTTAGTAGGATTAACTAATTATATTAAGACGATGGTTCAAATATTTAAACCTACTACTTTTTTGGAAACGGATTTTGTTTCGGATATTATTGATATGAATAATAAATTAAAACATACTAATTATCCGGTTATTAATAAGAATAATAAATGTTTAGGTTTATTAAAAATTACTGATTTGAGTGAGAAGACACCTAAGAAAGTTATTTTAGTAGATCATAATGAAAAATTGCAAAGTGTTGAGGGATTGGATGAAGCTGATATTATAGAAATATTTGATCATCATAATTTGGGTAGTATTACAACTAATCATCCTATTAATTTTAGAAATATGTCTGTTGGTTCTACCTGTACTATTGTTTGTTCAATGTTTCGTGAAAGAAATGTTGCTGTTCCTAAAGATATTGCTGGTGCTCTATTATCTGGAATTTTGTCAGATACTTTAATTTTACGTAGCCCTACGGCAACACCAAGAGATATAGAATGTGTAAAATATTTGGCTGAGATTGCAGAAGTTGACTATGAAGATTATGGAATGAAATTATTTAAGTCAGGTACTTCTTTAGAAGGTATGAGTAAAGAAGACGTTTTATTTAATGATTATAAACTATATTCTATTAATGATAAGAATTTTGCTATTGGACAATTCTTTACCACTAATTTTGATGATATTGAAAAAGAATTAGATTCTTATGTTGAAGTATTAGATCGAGTAGTAGATAGTAATAATTATACTTTAGTTTGCTTATATGTTACTGATATTATTAAAAATGGTAGTTATGTTATCTTTAATCGTAAAGGTAGTGGAATTATGAATTTAATCTATCAAGATATTGTGGAAGAGGGTTATTTTGTAGAAGGTTGCCTTTCTCGTAAAAAACATATTGTTCCTGTTGTTATGGAAATACTTGAAAATTAGGAGGATTTTATGTTAGAAACCATTGTTGGAGGATTATTATCTTTATTTAGTGGATTACTAAATATGCCTTTTGGAAAAGAAATTGTTGTATTTATTATTTCTTTAATGCCTATTCTAGAACTTAGGGGAGGTTTAATAGCAGCTTCTTTATTGGGACTTGCTCCAGTTCCTAGCTATGTTATTTCAGTGATTGGAAATATTATTCCAGTACCATTTATTTTATGGTTTATTAATTCTATTCTTGATTTTATGAGAAATAGTAAAAGATTTTCTAAAGTTGCTAAATGGTTGGATAAAAAGGTTCAAAAGCATAAAAAACAAATTGAAATGTATGGTTTTTGGGGAATGGTATTATTTGTAGGAATTCCTTTACCTGGGACTGGTGCATGGACGGGATGTTTGATAGCTTCTGTTTTACATATGGATCGAAAGAAGGCTTTTTTAGCTGCTATGATTGGAATCTTTTTAGCAAGTATTATTATGATGATTCTTTCTTTTGGAATATTAAGACAAGTTGTAGGATCTTAGGATCCTTTTTTATTGTGTTTTCTTTGTATGTAGCTTATAATATGAGACAAAAAGATTAATAGTATTGAATAATTGTTTGTAATTATTAGAGGAGTTAGGTATGAATAGTTCAGAATTTTTAGAAAGAATAAAGAATGGTGGCTACTCTTTTTCTTTAGAAGATGAACCTGAGATTTTAGCTTTAAATAATGAAGAATTATCTTATTATTTTGTTTTAAATGTCAAAGGTGCTAATATTAAGGAACATGAAAAGATTGTAATAAATAGTAATGATCCAGGAATTAATTATCGCTTTGCTAAAAATATTTTGGGAAGTTCGGCTTTAGATCTTGGAGAAGTTATTATTAAGTATGGTGATCCGGAAATCAATTTTTTATATGCAAGGGATATTGAAGGTGCTGATATTTTAGGACATGGGTTAGCAATTATATTTAGTAAAAATTTATATTGGAATTATGAATATGCTAGATGTATACCTATGGCAGATGTTTTAGCGCATGGACAAGTTATTATTGATAGTGGAAATTTAGGAATGAATTATTTGTTTGCTAAAAATGTTAAAGGAGCAGATGTTTTAAAACATGGTGATGTAATTCTTAAAAGTGAGAACGTTAAATGGAATTATGAATTTGCTCGTGATGTAGTTGGAGCAGATGTAGAGGCTCACATGAATATTCTTGATGGATATGTTGATTTGATTCAAGAAATCAATAAGAAATTATTTAAGAAAACATAAAGTTTTTAACTTTTTATGTTTACTTCTTCTTCTTATGTTCGTTTTACCGGAAAAGGAAATTCAAATGATCAATCTGTTTTTATTGATGATGGTGTACATCTAGTTATATCACTTAAATATAGAATAGAGTATCGTGATGGTGATGGTTCTATGGCTAATCCTTATGTAGTTACAGATTAAATAAGAGTATTACTCTTATTTTTTTGTTCTAATTTTTTTTAATTTTTGATATAATTAGTATAGGGTGATTTGATTGTATTCCGTTGGTTTATTGTTATGTATATTTTTCATTTATTCTTTTTTGGGGTATGTAACAGAAGTTTTAAGTGTATATAATTCACAACATGCATTTGTTTTTAGTAGGGGTTATTTAATAGGACCTTATATACCAATTTTTGGTATAGGCTCTATTTTGATGTCTTATTTCTTAACTCCTTATAAAAATGATTTAATAGCTTTGTTTGTATTATGTCTAACAATTTGTTGTTTATTAGAGTATTTTACTAGTTTAGTTATGGAAAAGATTTTTAAATTACGCTGGTGGGATTATTCTCAAAAGAAATTTAATATTAATGGAAGAGTATGTTTGGAATATGGAGTTATGTTTGGTTTTGGTGGAATTGTTATTGTAAAGTTTCTTAACCCATTATTAATTGATATTTTACTGTCTTTACCTTCACTATTTGTTATTACTTTTGGTTTTACAGTGGGATTTATTATGCTTGCTGATTTTATTATTTCTACTTATACACTTCTTCAATTAAAGATTGATTTTAATGTATTTGTTGAGAAAGATTCTACGGTTCGTATTAAAAAAGAAATTATGAATTCTTTGGAAAAATATCATTTCTTTCATAAGCGTTTATTTAGAGCTTTCCCAAATATTTTGAAGAATAAGAGTATGTTAGAATTATTTAATGTTTCAGAAAAATCTGCTAAAGATAATCCATCGTGATTATCTTTTGTTTTGTTATGAATTATTTTTATGTTATGATATAGATAGGAGGTAAAAATATATGGAATATCATTATAAAAAAGATATCAATCATAGTATTTTTAGAGCTTATGATGTTAGAGGAGTATATCCAACTACTATAGATGAGGATACGGCTTATACATTTGGTTTAGGTTTTGGTACACATATTCAAAGAATAGGAAAAAAGAAATGTGTGGTAGGGCATGATAATCGCCTTTCTTCGCCAGCTTTATATGAGGCAATTATTAAAGGAATTACTGAAACTGGGGTTGATGTTGTTTGTTTAGGACAATGTACTACTCCGATGTATTATTATGCTTGTATTAAATTGGAAATTCCTAGTGGAGCAATGATTACAGCTTCTCATAATCCAAAAGATGATAATGGAATAAAATTTGCTTTTGATGAGAGTGGTAATTGTAAAGGAAAAGAGATTCAAGATTTTTTGCAAGAATTAATAGAGGCAGATTTCTTAAGTGGTAATGGTAATGTTTCAGAGTATAATATTGAGCCAAGTTACTTAGATTTATTTAAAAGTAATTTATCATTTGGCTCTAGACGTTTAAAAGTTGTTTTAGATCCGGCTAATGGGGCAACTTCAACAATTTGTCGGAAGATTTATGAACAATTTCCAATGGATTTAATTATTATTAATGAAGAGAGTGATGGTAGTTTTCCTAATCATCATCCTGATCCTTGTATTGAAGCTAATCTAGAACAATTAAAAGCTAAGGTTATGGAAGAAAAGGCAGATGTTGGTATTTCTTTTGACGGAGATGGTGATCGATTAGGAGTCATTACTAATGATGGAAAGTTTATTCCTACAGATATTTATATGATTATTATTATTCGAGATATAATTAATAAAGTTTCTAATAAGAAATTTTTATATGATGTTAAATGTTCTAAAAGTTTAAGTGATGAAATTGAAAGATTAGGTGGAGAGGGCATTTGCTATCGAACTGGTAATTCTTATACAAAGGCAAAAGTAAGAAGTGATAATCTTCCTTTTGGAGGAGAATTATCAGGTCATGTTTATTTTAATGATCGTTGGCCTGGTTTTGACAGTGGCCTTTATGCAGGACTTCGTTTATTAGAAATTATGTCTCATACTGATAAAAATGTTAATCAATTACTTGATGGAATAAACCATTATTTTGCAACTGAAGAGTTGAAATTTTCATCTACTGATGATAAAAAAATTGAAGTTGTTTCACGAGTTGTTGATTATGTTAAAAGTAAAGGTTATTCCTATTTGGATATTGATGGAGTTAGAGTTAACTTTACTGATGGATGGGCATTAGTTCGTTATTCTAATACAGGACCTAATATTACAGCTAGATTTGAGGCAAATACTCTTGAAAGACTTCAGAGTTTGCAAGATGAGTTTATTAGTGTTATTAATCAATTTAATCAATAGATTTGGAGGTATAAAATGAATTTTGATTATGAAAAAGCAAAAAAATTATTAGTAGAATTACTTGAAGAAAAAAAGGAAGAAGCTAAAGAATGTCATGATGAAATAAGAGAACGTAATATTAGAATTATTCTTGAACATGATGAGTATTTAGAAAAACTATTTGATATAGCACTTTTATCTGATATATCTCGTTTTGTTGAATGTGCGGAGGGACATGTAACTAAGAAGGGAATAACGGATATGATGAAGCCTTATTGCTTTTTCTTTAGTACAGCTGTTGACCCACTGGTAAAAATTGGTGCAAGATGTCTTATTTTTAAAGATGGAAATATAAAAGAATTTTCAAGCCCTGAAGATATGAGAGAGTATCTGTATGGGGTGGTAGGTTTTGAATATCAATCATATGAACAGGCTCAAGAAGCAAAAAAATGTGGTGATTTAGTAGTTGATCCTTTAGCAACTTGTGAAGAAGTAACTTATGGTGGTAGAATTTTTTTACCTAGCTTATTTAATCTTATTGACAATCTTGAAGAATTAAAAGAAATGCCTGCTCCAGTACATGCTCAAAACTCAGTAAGAAAAAAGTAATATTTAATCTGTCAAATATAATTGGCAGATTTTTTATTGACAGTGATGTGTATATTGTATTAATTTATATTTCCTTTAGACTGCTTTTTATGGTATCATGAGAAAAGATTGTGGTGATATTTATGGCTATTTCGGAAATTGAATTAAAAAAAGAAAAGAAGATTTTAAAGAAAGTATTATCTTTACTTGGAGAGACATTAGAATCTTTAGGAGTAGATGTTTTTCAAGATGAAGAAGATTTAGTTGAATTTAAGAAAATGATGTGGTCTGATTCTCATAGTTTTGATGCTGGAGAGATGCAACAAGTTATGGCAGCAACTAGTATAGAAGCTGAGAAAGTATTACAGAAACAACGTTATTTTAAAAGACTTAGACAAATACAAGATAAGCCTTATTTTGCCTCTATTGTTTTTCAGGATGAAGAGGGAAAAATATTTAATATTTATATGTCTTTGACATATTTAAAAGATCATTCGGGAAATAATATTCTATATGATTGGAGAAGTCCTATTTGTAGTCTTTTTTATGATTATGAAATTGGTCCATGTAGTTATAGTGCTCCAGGTGGGATATTTTCTGGTACTTTAAAAAGAAAAAGACAATATAAAATAGAGAATCATACATTAACGGGAGTATTTGATAATTCTTTAAATATTGATGATGAAGTTTTACAAGATGTTTTAGCAGCTGAATCTTCAGAAAAAATGAAGAATGTTGTTAATACTATTCAACAAGAGCAAAATAAAGTAATTCGTAATTTAGAAGATCGCCATATAATTGTTCAAGGAATTGCTGGTAGTGGTAAAACAACGGTTGCTCTTCATAGGATTGCTTTCTTATTATATAGACTTCCAAATTTAAATAGTCAAAACATTTTAATCTTTTCTCCTAACCAGATTTTTGCTGAATATATTTCTGATGTATTACCTTCTTTAGGAGAAGCTAATACTTTACAAACTACTTTTGCAGATTATTTAGAATCTTTTATTACAGAGTTTAAAGAAGTAGAGTCTTTTACTGATTTTGTTTCACGTTATTATTCTTATCAAGAAACTAATCCAGAACTAGTAGAGTATAAGCAAAGTGATCAAATTATTAATGATTTAGATAAATATTTGGATGATTATGTTAATAATTGTTCATTTATTGAATCTTTCTTTGAAGGGGAAGTTCATTATATTGATAAGGATGAAATTAATAATTATTTACATAATAAGTATAGTCGTTTTCCTTTTTTTGAAAGAATTCATGAGATTGCTGAAAAACTATGTAGTAATAATTATAAAGGTAGTCGTAAAAAGATTAAAACATATGAAAAATTGTTATATGAACATAGTAATTTTAAAAAAGATTATAAAGAGATTATGAAAAATTTCTTTGAAAGTTCTTATTGTTCTATGAAAATGAATGAAAAAGAACTTCGTACTTTTATGAATAAAGATGTGATTTCTTATGAAGATGCTTTAATCTTTGCTTATATTAAAGGTACTTTAGAGGGCTTTTTATATGAAGCAAATATAAAGCAAGTAGTTATTGATGAGGCACAAGACTATAATCGTTTACAATATATTATTATTAAAAAGATCTTCCAAAGAGCTGATTTTACTATTTTAGGAGATATTAATCAAAATATTAATCCATACTATCATTATGATTCATTGGAATCTTTACAAGATTTATTTGGGGAAGATACTCGTTATTTAGAATTATTAAAAACTTATCGTTCTTCTCCTGAAATAATTGATTATACTAATAAAATACTTCATTTGCAGCATGTTAATGCGATTAGAAAAAATACTAATAAACCAGTTGTTATTAGAAAAAATTTAGAATCTTTAAAAGATACTTTGATTCAGGATATTCATACTTTACAAGATAATTATAAAAGTGTGGCAGTGATTACTAAAGATCATAAGGAAGCAGAGACTCTTTATGAATTAATACATAATGAGGTTCCAATTTCTTTGGTAGATGCTAATAGTGTTAAATTTCAAAAAGATTTAATTATTATTCCGGCGTATGTAGCTAAAGGATTAGAATTTGATAGTGTTATTTTATATAATAATCGTGATAATTCTTATAGGAAGAATGAGAGAAATCTTTTATATGTAGCTTGTACTAGAGCTCAACATGAGTTATATATTTATAATTAGTAGTTTATTATTTTTTGTATAGGGGGTATTTATATGTATTTAAATATCGATAATGAAGAGAATAGGGAGATTTTACTTAATACTAAGTCTGTTAATTATGAAAATAATAATACGGAAGAAGAAGTGATTTGAAAAAAATCTACACAAAATAAAAAGTGTGTAGATTTTTTTCAAATCACTTCTTTATTTCTCTTTTTCTTTTGGTATTTCAAAATAGAAGGTTGTTCCTTTATTACTTTTAGATTTTACTCCATAAGGGAAGTGATGTTCTTCTAATATTTTTTTTACAATACTTAGACCTAGACCGGTTCCAACTAAGTTTCTTTTATGTTTTTTTTGGTTTTTATAGTATTTATCCCATATGTAAGGAATATCTTTTTCTTTAATACCTTTACCGGTATCTATTATTTCAACTTTGATATTATCTTTATTGGTTACCTTAATAGTTACTTTATTATCTTCTCCTGTATAATTAATGGCATTGTTGATTAGATTATAGAGTACTTGCTCTAATCTTTTTTTATCTGCTGATATTATTAACTTTTCTTTTGGATAGATACAATTAAAAGTGTACTTTTCTGTTTCTTCTAGAATACTATATCTTTTTATTATTTCGTTAATCATAGTTTTTAAATCAATTTTTTCAATTTTTAATTCTTCAGTCATAGATTCCATTTTTGATAGTGTTAAGATATCATTTACTAAGATTGTTAATCGATCAACTTCTGATATAATTGTATTCATATCTTGTTCAGTTTTTTCTTTGTTACCTTGATGCAGATCTTTGCAAATTTCGGCATTGGCTTTAATCATGGTTAGAGGGGTTTTTAAGTCGTGAGAAACATTAGCCATTAAATCTCTTCTTAGGTCTTCGGTTTTACTTAATTCTTTTTGAGCATATTGTAAAGTACTTGATAATTCGGATAATTCTAGTATTTTACTAGTGTTTTTTATGGGACTTGTGAAATCCTTTTTGGCAAGTTTTTTGGCATTTTCATTCATTTCTTTAATTGGTTTTGATAAGTGATTTGATATGATACTTGCTAAAAAAAGAGAGAGAATTACTATTAAAATGGTAATAACAACTAGTTGTTTTAGAATTAATGCTGTTATGCTTTCTGTTGGTTCTACGGAAGTGCTTATAAAGATGAAATGATTGCTATCTAGTCTTAGAGCTACTATCATGGTATCTGTTTGATCTTTTTGATTTCTTTGTTCATATGTTTTTTCTTTTTGATTACTATTTATAAAGTCAAATTTATATTTATAGGTTTCTTCTTTACTAGTTGAACAACCTTTTCCAAAGTAAGTAGAATTATATACTTGATAATAATTACTATTATCGATTTCTATACAGACACTTTTATCTAGAGCAAGGGTATTGATTGTTTCATAAAAGTTAGAAGAAGATTGATTCTTTTCGATTTTTTTAGCAACTTGCTGTAAATCTTTTTTTCTTTGGTCTTTGTAGAAAGAACGGAATGAGATAAATTGGAATATCCATAATATGCTTAGTATTACAATAGAAAATAAGAGAAAATATTTGATTAATTCTTTTTTGATACTATTATTCATCTTCCACATATTTATAACCAATTCCTCTTACTGTTTGGATATTATTTCTGTATTCTTTTAAATTATTTCTAAGCATTTTAATATGGGTATCTACGGTTCTATCATCTCCATAATAATCATAGCCCCAGACATTGGATAGTAATTGTTCTCTTGAGATAGCAATGTTTTTATTGTGGATTAGATAAGTTAATATTTCAAATTCTTTGGGTGTTACTTCTATTATTTTTTGATTGATTTTTATAGTATGAGAAAGAAAATTCACTTCTAATGTTTGATATTTATAATTATCTGATATTTCATGATTGATACGATTAGTTATGGCTTTGATTCTAGCAATTAATTCTTTAGGAGAGAATGGTTTGGTTACATAGTCATCTATTCCTAAGTCAAAGCCTGCTAATTTATCATATTCTTCGGCTCTTGCTGATAATACTATAGTTGGGATACGTCTAGATTTAGGACATTCTTTTAACATAGTATAACCATCCATTTCAGGCATCATAATGTCTAATACCATTAAATCATAGTCTTTAATTTTTAGTTTTTCTAGAGCTTGTTTGCCACTTTCAGCTTCTTCTGTTTCATAACCCATTTCTTCACAATATTCTTTTATAATTGAACGAATTCCTTGTTCATCATCAACAATTAGTATTTTCATAGGTACCTCCAGTACTTATATTATACTATAAATGTGAAATTTGGATGAAAATTACTGGTTTATTAGTTTTACTTCTCTTATTAGTAATATTGTAGTTATGATAATACTGGTATTTATACTGATTATTAGACAATTTAGGCCTATTTTCCAGTGAGAAGTTATTAATAATACTAAGGTTCTTATAATAGCTCCTATGGTACTTATTTTAAAATTAGTTAGACTTTTACCAGTTGCTTCTAAGATAGTAGTTAAGGGGTAACTAATATATTGTAATAGACAGATTGGGGCTAATAATAAGACATAGTTAGTTCCTTTATTGGTATGATAGATAATTCTTAATAAGGTAGAAGAATACTTTATGAGAATTATGGTAGCTGAAAGACCAATGACAAATGATAGTAATAGAGACAATTTTATTTTTTGATTAACATTTTTTTGATTGTTTCTACTATAATCTTTAGCAAGATTGGGTAGTAAAGCTTGGGAGATAGCAGAGGTAAAGAAAGAAGGTAATAGTACTAGTGGTATTACATATCCTGATAGAATACCATATTCTTTAATGATAAAGGTCTTTTTATAACCTTCTTTTAATAAAATACTTCCTATTAGAATTGGTTCTAAGAAGTAGGCAATACTTCCTATTATTCTAGATGATGTATTGGGTATACTGATTTTTAAACTTGCTGTTATAATCTTTTTTTTAGGATAAAAATCTTTTTTTTGAAAAGATATTTTTTTGGGTAAAAAGAAGAATAATATAAGGGTTGATGAAAATTCACTTATAATGTTTACTAATACTAAAAAACAGATGATTAGGGTATCTTTTTTATGTATTAAATAAGGTATTCCTATTATGTAGATAATTAATCGTGTTAGATCTTCTGTAATATTAGATAATACATGAGGGAATAGTTGTTCTTTACCAAAGAAATAGCTCCGACAAATACTAGATAAGGAAGTAAAGGGAATTACTAAAGCCATAGAAATGATTGGTACTGTTAAGTTAGAATTATGAAGTAGTTGATTACTTATAATGTTTGATAGAAGAATGGTTGAAAGTATTAGAATACTATTTATTCCTAATAATATGGGAAGTAGAGAGATGAATATTTCTTTACTATTATTCTTTTCTTCAGCAATTAGTTTGGTAATTGCTAGAGGAAAACCACATTGACTTAAGTTTATTAATAGCATAAAAGTAGGAATTAACATCATATATTGTCCCATTATTTTAGTAGGAAGAAGTCTGGCTAATACCATTTTTATTATCATTCCTAGTAGTTTGGTAAAGAATCCACCTATGATGAGTATTAACGATGATTTTAATAAATTGCTTTTCATAATAAATTTTATGAAAAAAAGGTACCATTATGAAAAGATGTGTGATATATTTTCTTTGTATGGTATTTGTCGATGATAGTCAAATATTGTTAAATCGAACATACGATTATGATTGTAAAAGTAATTGTCAATTGTCGATTTTTCTGATGGTTTCATCGTTAGGATAAAAAGATTTGTGTTAAACTGATAATAGAGGTGGCATTATGAATGACTTATTAGAATTTTTAACCTCAAAAGAGGCTGTTATTGTATATGTGGTTGCTGGTGGGGCCTGTTTGTTGTGTTTACTTTTTTATTTAATTGAGAGAAATAATGTTCGTTTAAAACAAAGACATAATACTAGGGAATTAAATAAGTTAGTAAATCAAGTAAAAGAAGAAGCTAATATTCCTGATGAAGTTGTACAATATGAGGAGCCTGTTTTAGAGACAATTGAAGATGTAACTAATGAAGAAGTTCCTATTCGAGATGAAGTTATTGTAGAACCTCTTAGTAATCCTGTTGTTGAAGAACTTCAATATACTTCTATTGAGCCTGATCAAGCTACTGCTCAACTAGAATTAAAGAAGTTAACGGAAGAGTTAAAAAAACAAGAAGAAGAGGCAATGAAAATAGAAAATCATGATTTATCTAATTATGAAGAGTCTCAAGAAGAAAATGCTATTATTAGTTTGGAAGAATTAGTTGCTAAGAGTAAAGATATGTATGCTCAAAATGAATTGACTCAATATGTTGATGAGGGAAATGAGCCTATTAGTTTACAAGAATTAGAGGAGAAAAGTGTATTATCGGTTCCAACTTTTGAAGAGAATTTTTCTATTGATAAAGTAGTTCCTAAGGAAGAATTAGTAGAGGAAAGTATTCCTGAGGTAACTAAGATTAGGATGGATGATTTTAATACAATAGAAGCAACTGTTGATGGTGTTGATACTGTTAAGAAGTTTAAGAATAGTCCTATTATTTCTCCTATATTTGGAATAGAAAGAAATGATAATAATGATATGGCTTTAGAAAATACTGCTAATTATGAAAAGCTAGATGCTGAGATTAAACGGACAAATGAATTTTTGATGACACTGAAGGATTTACAAAAAAAATTAGATTAATAGGTAATTGTTTACCTATTTCTTTTTTTATGATATAATTTGTTATCGAATGAGGGGATGTTTATGAAAACTGTTGGTATTTGTACTCTAGGTTGTAAAGTAAATACATATGAATCTGAATATATTATGAATGAATTAAAGAAAGCTGGTTATGAAATAGGGGACTTTAATGATATTTGTGATGTTTATATTATTAATACTTGTACTGTTACTAATGCTAGTGATTCGAAATCTAAAAAGATGATTAGGCAAGCTATTAGGAGAAATCCAGAGGCTTGTGTGGTAGCCATGGGATGCTTTGTGGCGGCTAATTTTGATTATCAGGAAAATGGGTTAGATATTGTTTTAGGAAATAAGGATAAGTCTTCTATAGTTTCTTTATTAGAGGAGTATTTTTCTAAGAAGCAAATGATTAAGAAAGAATATTCTAAGCGTTTGGTTGATTTTGAGGATATGTATATTGATGCTTTTCCTGGTAGAACTCGTGCTTTTGTTAAAATCCAAGATGGATGTGATAATTTCTGTAGTTATTGTATTATTCCTTTTGTTAGAGGAAAGTGTCGTAGTAAAGATGAAGCTAAAGTAATACAAGAAATAACAGATTTAGTAAATAATGGTTATAAAGAAATAGTTTTAACAGGAATTCATACTGGTAGCTATGGAGTAGATTTAGATACTGATTTTGGGGATTTATTAAATAAATTAGTAAATATTAAAGGTCTTGAAAGATTAAGAATTTCATCTATTGAATGTACTGAATTAAATGATAAAGTATTGAATTTAATAAAGGCATCAAAAGTTATAGTTGATCACTTACATATACCAATACAAGCTGGTTCTGATGAAATTTTAAAAGCAATGAATAGAAAGTATGATTTAGAATATTTTAAAAATAAAATAAAAGAAATTAGAAAAATACGCCCTGAAATATCTATAAGTACTGATGTAATTGTAGGCTTTCCTGGTGAGACAGAAGAATTATTTCAAATAACGATTAATACTTGCAAAGAAATAGAGTTTTCTAAATTACATGTCTTTCCATTTAGTGAAAGAAAAGGTACTAAAGCTTCTTTAATGGATCAAAAAATAGATAATAGGGAAAAGAAAGATAGAGCAAGACGATTAATAGAAGTATCAGAAGAATTAGAAATAAAATATATGGAAAAATTTATTAATAGAGAAGTAGAAGTATTAGTAGAAGAACATAAAGATGGATATTCTATTGGACATACAGGTAATTTCTTACATGTTAAATTTAAAGGAGATTATCCAATTAATGAATTTGTTACAGTAAAAATTGAAAAAGTAGATTATCCTTTTTGTCAAGGAAAAGAATTAATGTGAACTTAATTCTTTTTTTTGGTATAATATAATTGAATTATTTTAGGAGGTCTTATGAGTTATATTAAGGGTAATTATACTAGAACAATTTTTGAAAGCAATACTGGTTATCTTGTAGGACTTTTTAAAGTTTTAGAAACGGATGATGAGGTAGATTATACGGGTAAGACTATTACGTTTACTGGTTATTTTCATGAATTAAATAATATTGATACTTATATTTTTTACGGTAAAGTTGTTCATCATGATAAATATGGTGAGCAGTTTCAAGTAGATCATTATGAGCGAAGTAAACCAGTTGAGAAAGATGCTATTATTGAGTTTTTAACGAGTGGTTTATTTAAAGGTATTGGTGAGAAAAAAGCTAAAGCAATTGTAGATGTGCTTGGAAGGGATACTTTAAAGATTATTTTGGAGTCTCCTAATAATTTGATATTAATACCAGGTATTAGTCAAAATAATATTAATATGTTACATAGTAAATTGAAAGAGTATGAAGAGAGTTATGAAATTATTTTATATTTAACGGAGATGGGGTTTTCTACAAAAGATTCGATGGTTCTTTATCATAAATATAAAAAGCAAACGAGAAAAATTATAGAAGATAATATTTATCAAATTATTGATGAAGTACCTGATTTTTATTTTAAAAAGATAGATATGATTGCTTTAAGAAATGGTGTTTTAAAAGATGATTTTATTCGTATTCAAGCTGCTACTTTATATGTGATGAGTGAAGTAAGTAATACTTATGGTCATTGCTATTATAGTTATGATGAAATAATGTTATTACTTCCTAGAGTGTTAGGTTGTGAAATTACTGAAGAAAGATTTAAAGAAGTACTTTTATCTTTAGAAAAAGATATGAAAATAGTTATTCGTGAAGATAGGTATTATTTGAGTGAGATGTATGAGGCAGAGACTTTTATAGTGAAGAGATTTCGTTATCTTAGTCGTAAGAAGGAAAAGGATATGCTTTTAGTAGATGAGTCGTTGCATCAATTAGAAGAGTTTTTAGGAGTACAGTATAATCCTACTCAGTTAGAAGCTATTGAAAAGAGCTATTGTAAAGATTTTTTAATTATTACAGGAGGACCTGGTACTGGTAAGACAACAATTTTAAGAGGAATACTTGAGTTGTATCGAATGATGAAGCATTATTCTTTTACCGATTTATTAGATAAAGTTGCTTTGTTAGCACCTACAGGTAGAGCTGCGAAAAGAATGAGTGAAGCTACTAATTTTAAAGCAAGTACTATTCATCGTTTTTTGAAATGGCAAAAAGAAACTAATCGATTTCAAGTTAATGAGTATCATAAAAGTAATGTTGAATTTATTATTGTAGATGAAGCTAGTATGATTGATACTTTATTGATGAATAATTTATTAAAAGGAATATCTAGTAATTGTAAGATTGTTTTAGTGGGAGATGATCATCAACTGCCATCTGTTGGACCAGGACAGGTATTAAGAGATGTGATTCAATGTAATATGCTTCCTGTTGTGGAATTAACTGAATTATATCGACAGGGAAAGGATTCTAATATTATTTCATTAGCTTATGATATTAGAAGGTTAGATTTGGGAAAAGATTTATTTAACCAAGAAGATGATTTAACCTTTATAGATTGTAAAGATTCCGAAATAGGAAGTAAAATAGGGGAATTATGTGAGACTTACCGTGATTTGTCTTATCATGATTTTCAAATTTTAGTTCCTATGTATAAGGGGATAAATGGGATTGATGAAATTAATAAGAGTGTTCAAGCTATTTATAATCCAATTAGGAAAGATCTTGATTCTATTAAAGTGGGTGATGTTATCTTTCAAGAGGGTGATAAAGTTATTCAATTAACTAATATGCCTGATGATAATGTTTATAATGGAGATATTGGGGTGATTGATCAAATTTCGCTTTCTAAAAAAGAAATATATATTGATTTTGATGGTAATGTAGTAAAATATACACCTTCTAGTTTTCATCAATTTCGTTTGGCTTATGCTATTAGTATTCATAAATCTCAAGGCTCTGAATTTGAGGTGGTAGTGATTCCTATGGTTAAGGGTTATCATAAGATGCTTTACCAAAGACTTATTTATACAGCTGTTACGAGAGCAAAGAAAAAGCTATATATTATTGGAGATTGGAATGCTTTAGAAATGGCTTGTTATAATAATAATGAAGATTCGAGAAGAACAACAATACAAGATTATTTTATTTCAGGTATAAAATAGTCTTTTTTTTTCATACTAACAGTAGAGGTGATAATATGAAAATGATGTCTATGAAAATGATGGCAATATTAGGAGGAATGGGATTGATGGGATTTTATTATCTTAAAAGTCATCCAGAGATGAAAGATAAAATGCGAGAAATGGGAAAAGAAGCTAGTCGGATGATGTATCAAAAATTAGATAATGATTAAAATAGATAGAGTTAATCTATCTTTTTTATTGATTTTACATGGCTTTGGTGGTATAATCTTCCTATGTTTTGGGGGGATTAGATGTTTTTTTTGTATGAAATATATTATCAAAATAAATATAATAAATTAATTCAGAGAGCTAAAAAATTACTTAATACTATAAGTAGTCTTAGTGAAAATGTAGATATTATGGATATTTTAAATTTAGACATTAATTTTTCTTTATTAACTGAAGAATACATAGATTATTATAAGAAAGTTGGTTTTCCAATTGATACTGAGAAATATGATGAACATTTTATTCGTTGTGTTGTAAAGGAATTAGCTGATGTTCAATCGGCTTTAAATGATTTGTATCAAAATAATGTTAGAAGAACAGAACATGAAGATTTTGATTCTTTACTTAGTACAATTCGTAAAAGTTGTTATGAAGGTAAGTATTCTGTTTCTAAAAATCATAATAGTAATAGTAATTTAGTAAAGAAAGTCTTTCTTTGTAAATTAATGTCTTTTGCTTATGACTCTTTTACTAATGATAAAGAAATATCATTTAGTGATTATACTAGATTAGTTGATTTGTATGAGTTTTATAAGGGAGGCAATAAATATCAATTTGGAGAATATATTGAGCCTTTATTGAATGAATTATCTTGTTATGTTTCATATTCTTTTAATACTTCATCAGATTCTAATAGACCTTATGTAAAAAAGTAAATAAAAGCTATTACTAGCTTTTTTTATTTTTTTATTGTATAATCTTTTTTGTTTGGAGGAAGTCTATGATAACGATAAAAAGTGAAAGAGAAATTGAATTAATGAGAAAAGCAGGGCATCTTGTTTCTTTAATGCATCAATTTATTAAACCTTATATAAAAGAAGGCATAACTACTCGAGAATTAGATCAATTGTGTGAAGATTTTATTTTAAAGAATGATGCAGTTCCTAGTTGTAAAGGGTATCAAGGATTTCCAGCAACTTTATGTACATCAGTTAATGATGAGGTTGTCCATGGGATTCCTTCTAATCGAGTTTTAAAGAATGGAGATATTGTTACAATTGATGTTGTTATTGGATATAAGGGCTATCAAGGAGATGCTGCTTGGACTTATGCAGTTGGTGATATTGATGATGATAAAAAATATTTGATGAAGCATACTGAACAATCTTTATATGAAGGGTTAAAGATGGTTAAGCCAGGAAATAGAATAGGTGATATTTCTCATGCTGTGGAGGAGTATGCTACGGCACATCATTTAGGGGTTGTTCATGAATTATGTGGTCATGGTATTGGAAAAGATATGCATGAAGATCCAGAAGTCCCTAATTATGGTGTTCCTAATACAGGACCTCGATTAAAACCGGGTATGGTTATTTGCATTGAACCGATGCTAACTTTTGGAAAACGATATGTTTCATTATTAGATGATGATTGGACTGTTATTACAGAAGATGGAAGCCCAGCGGCTCATTATGAACATACGGTGTTAGTTACAGAAGATGGTTATGAGGTTTTAACACCTAGACTTGATTAACGTAAAATCTTATGATTTTATGTTTTTTTTTGGTTTTCTTTTAACTTTTGTTGTACACTATAGTTGGGTGATACTATGAAAAAGAGTATTTTATTTTTAATTAATGGATTAGGAATTGAAAAGGCTGGAAGTTATAGTATTTCGATTGATCAGTGTATGCCTAATTTGGCAAAGATTAAGGAAACGTCTTATTTTACTTCGGCTATTATTAATTCTTTGGAATATCGTAGTGCATATGAAGCATTTTTTTTAGGTGATACTTATAAACGAGAACTTCAATATATTCATGATAATATTTTGAATGATACAGTTAAGAATAATGCTACTTTTCAATCTTTGAAGAATCATTTGGATAATCCTGATACACGTCTTCATGTCTTTGTAGAACCAACAAATAATAAAGTGGTAGAAGAAGTTAATTCATTAGTAAAATCATTAGAATTAGATGATAAAAGGGAAGTCTATCTTCATTTGTTGCTGACTCAGCAAACTGTTAATGAGTATCAGAATTTAATAGATGTTGTTAATTATATTAAATATCACTTATCATCTTGCATTACAGTTGGCTTTATTCTAGGAAAAGAGGTTTTTCCTCTGGAATTAACAAAAGATGATTATGATATGGCTAAAAGATTATTCTTTTATTGTTCTGTTGAAAGATGGATTGATACGGGGCAAAAATTAATGGATTTAAAAAATAGTAATGTGAGACCTTGTGAGGCACCTGGGTTCTGTGCTGTTAATTCATGTGCTTTAAAAAATGGGGATGCAATTTTATTCTTTAATACAAAACGTACAAATTATGATAATCTTATTAAAAGTATTGTAGATCAAGAGAAAGAAATATATAAAACTGATAATGTTAATCTACCATTCTATTCTTTAATTCATTTAGATACCAAGTATGAGATCCCTTTTTTTGCAGAAAGTGTTTTTTATGAAAATAATTTAGCAAGTTTATTGGCTAAGGCTAATAAAAAAGCTTTAATTATTACTTCTGATAAAAATATTCAATTAGTTAATTTTTTGGCAAATGGATTAAACTATATTAATAATCCAAATATTCAGTTTATGAAATTGGATAATCCCTATTTGAATTCCTTAGAAAATATACAGGCTTTGATTGATCAAAGTCCTTATGAATTAATTATCTTTGATTATCATATGGATGTTAGTAAAACGATTAATGATTTGAAAGCTCAATTAAGTCAAATTGATGTAGTATTAGGAATGGTTGCTAATGTATGTGTTAATAAGCACTCATTATTTATTACTTCTTTGTATGGTATTAAAAAGATGTTGCCACTTGCTCAGTATAATGGAGAAATGGTTACTATTGATTATGAAATGCAAATTCCTATTTTCTTTTTTGATTATTCTTATCCTAGAAGTAAATATGGATTACGACCTGGTGAAACAAATGATATTTTACATACAGCTTTGCGTTGTATTTGGGATACTAATAGTATTGATAGTTTGATATATACTAAGGGTATTCTTAATAATATATTTGGAAAAAAATAATAGGATTTTTCCTATTATTTTTTGTTTTGCAATAATTTTTTGATTTCTTCTAATTTTATATTTTCTTTTAATAATAATGAAGATAATCCTTCACTATAAAATGTTGCATAAGTATCTGAATCTATATAATTATTATTTTCTTTTTCTAATTCTTTCATTATTTTTTTATATATAATTGATGAAATAGTATTTCTTATTAAATCTAGATTACTTATTTTTAGTGCTTTGATAATCATATTATTTTCTAATAATTCTTGTATTTTGATTGTAATATTATATAAATAATCTTGGAGAGAATTATGATTTGTTATTGAGTTTATTTCATTTTCTAGTTCTTTTTTAGTATCAATTAGTAGAGAAGAAGCAAGTTCTTCTTTATCTTTAAAATGATCATAAAATGTAGAACGATTAATATTAGCTTTTTTGCAGATATCTGATATTTTTATTTGATTGTAGTCTTTATTGGAAATTAAATCTAAATATGTTTTATATAGTATTGCTTTTGTTTTTCTGATTCTTAAGTCTTCTTTATTTTTCATAAACCTCACCACCAAGCTTATTATATCTAATTCTTTTGCTTATGTAAAGATATACTACATATGTTGGACTTTTAAGATTATTTTTTTTAAAAGTTCTTTCCTTTTTTACGATGATAAGATAAAATGATAATAGTGGTAATAATAGCTGGGGTTTGGTTAGGAGGAGTTTTATGA
Source organism: uncultured Erysipelotrichaceae bacterium (assembly GCA_902780395.1). Lineage (GTDB taxonomy): Bacteria > Bacillota_I > Bacilli_A > RF39 > UBA660 > UBA3789. The sequence goes on along the minus strand of CACZFH010000011.1, from coordinate 5,722 downwards.
AAATATCTAATAAATTAAAATTAATTATGGTAATTGCTGTTATATGTTGTCTTGGGTGGTTTTGTATAGTTTCCCCTTATTTATCTTTTTTGAGTAATGAAAAAAAGTTAAGAGAAGCTGCTGTAAGATATTTTGAATTGAATCAAAATGAATTACCAACTGGAGAAAGGATTAAGACTCTTACTTTAAATACTTTGTATCATAAGTCATATTTAAAAGATGATTTGTTTATTCCTTTTACAAAGAAAACTTGTTCTATTGAAAAGAGTTGGGTAAAGGTTAGAAAAGAAAATAATGATTATCATTACTATATTTATTTAGATTGTGGTATTTTATCTTCTAGAATTGATCATAAAGGTCCTACTATTAAATTAGAAGGTGATGATACTATCCAAATTGGATTGGGAGAAGATTTTTCTGATCCAGGAATTAAAAGTGTAATTGATAATGTTGATGGAAAGTTAAAAATAGAAGATGTTGATGTTAATAATACGGTTAATACTGCTAAAGTAGGTTCTTATGAAATTACTTATACGGCCTTTGATGCTTTAAAAAATAAGAGTGTTGTTAAGAGAGTTGTTAATGTTGTTCAGACTTTACATAGTACGGTAAAAAAGGATCTTGGAGAAGCAAAGAATTATAAAGGTGCACCTGAAAATAACTATGTTCGTTTATCTAATATTTTATTTCAAATATATGGAATTGATAGTAATAAAAATATTGTTTTAGTAGCAGCAGAAGATATTGCTAATGTTAATTATACTAAGTTAGATAAATGGTTAGATTATTTTTATGGTATTTTGAATGATTATACTAAAAATAGTATTGTTGATACTAAATATTGTAATATGAGTCTTAATGATGAACAGTTAACTACTACTACTTGCAGTTCTTATGGTAAAGCTAAAAAGATTGGAATTCCTTCAGTTGATCAAATAAATTTAGCTGAAGGTGAATTGTATAATTTTATGCAACCATATACGATGTCATGGACGGCTAATGCTAAGAATAAAACAGAAGCTTATTTGACTAGAAATTTATTCTTTAATGAAGATGAAGGAAAAGAATATCTTTCTTATCCTACTAAACAAAATTTTGGTGTTCGTCCAATGATGACTGTTAAAGGAGATTTACTAATTACTGGAGGAAAAGGTTTAATAGATGATCCTTATGTTTTTGAAGATGTAAAACCTGGTAAAGGTGGGGATTTGATTAATACTCGTTATACTGGAGAATATTTATCTATTGGTGGTGAAATATACCGTATTATACAAGTTGAAAAAGATGGTACAACTAAAGTTATTTCTGATTCGACTATTGGTTCATTAGATGATAAACTTGTTTGTACAGCGTCTCCTACTAGTCCTACAATTGTTTATAATCCTAAAGATAAAATTAGTTCAGCTTATTGTATTAATAATAGAGCAAGTTCTTTTGTTGATACTTCTTATTTTGTTAATCATGAAATTGAAGTTCCGGTTTATGAAAATGAGATTATTTATGGTGAAGAGGTAGATATTGCAAAATATAAAGCAGTTTTGAGTGCTCCAGATATGTATGAGGTATTTAGTGCTCAGACTCAGTTACATTCTAATTCTTTATCTTATTGGTTAAAAAATATGTCTAAGAGTAATGATAGACGTACAGGGGCTATTACTGATATTGGAGTTCCTTTTGATGAATATATTCCTGATTATTTACAATTCCATGTTCGAGTAGTTGGGTATATGAAAAAGGGTTCTGTTATTTCAAGTGGCTTAGGTACTTACGAAAGTCCATATATTATTAAGTAAGGAGAGTAGGGTATTATGAAATCTCGAAGGAGATTCCCTTTCCCTTATCTTTTGTTTGTTATTCTTCTTACAGGGTTTCTTTTAATGAAGAGTTTCTTTGTGAAAGAAGTGTTTGAGATTCAGCCTAGAGGAGATTTTGTTTCAAAGCAGACTTTTGATGAGGAAAAGAATGATTTTAAAACAATTGGTTGGCTTAGGGTTCAAGGTACATCTTTAGATTTACCTGTTGTTCATAGTAATGAGCAAAATTATAATTATCCTGTTGGTACAAAAAGCTATACTTGGACGTCTATATCTGATGGTAAGTTTCATAATGCTATTACGATTATGGGACATAATGTTTATAATTTATCTGCTACTCCTAAATTAACTTCTGATAAGTTTTTTCGATTTGAAGAATTAATGAGTTTTATTTACTATGATTTTGCTAAAGAAAATGAATATTTTCAATTAACTATAGGAGATAATGAATATGTTTATAAGATTTTTGCTGTGACTTTTTTAAATGGTACAGATGAACTTTATTTACCAAGTGGAGTAGATTATGATAAAAATGATATGAAATATTTTGTTTCTTATTTAAAAAAACGTAGTTTTTATCGTTATAACGTAGCTGTTAGTGAAAATGATAGTGTTGCTTCTTTGGTGACTTGCACAAGATTTTATGGAGTAGATAAACATGTTCAATTATATGTGACTGGTCGACTACTTCGTACGGGTGAGAAAATGAAAAATTACAAGGTATACAAGAATAAAAACTATGAAGAAATAGAAAATATTTTAAGAGGTGATTTGGATGAAGAAGAAAATGTTTAAGAAAAAGAGTATTGTATTAGTTAGTGCTCTTTTGGTTTTGTTTGGTGTGTCACTAATTGGTGTTTGGGCAGTTGATGGTTATGTATCAAAAGAGAATACTTCTGGTGTTGATAATAATCAAAATGCTGGTGAAGTTGTTAATGATTTTGCTAGTTTTGATGCTAATAATAATGGGACTTGTGATTATTTAGAGACTAATATTAGTACATTTATTTCTCGATATGGTTCTATTATTACATATGATAATGAAAGTCATAATTTGGTTATTAAACTAGATAAAAGTTTGGCGGCAGATGCTGTTAAAAAATCAGCTGATTTAGTTAAATTTAAGGTTACTGAAATTCAGATTGTTGATGTGGACCATAATACAAAAAGTGTTTTAACTGGTGCTGCTGTTGGACAATATATTTCTAGTACCTATAACGTATTAACTTTTGATGATGATTTATTGGTGAAAAACAGAAATACAGATTCTTATGTAAGTTATGCTATCAAAATAGAACCAGATGGTTTTAATGATGAATTAATTACCCAAAATTGTGGAGCGGGTAGTAGTTTCTTTATTGTTCTTAATTACGAACATGGTGGTAAAGCTATTCATAAAAAAGAGGTTCTTACTAAGTATTCTTATCCATCTTCTACGGCTACTGCCTTCAATTGTAATGGTTATCAAAATTGGAATCCTGATTCCTTTGATTATAAATTTTGCTATGATTTTACAAATGCCAAAAATTCTAATAATTATTATAGTTTTAATCCTAAAAAGAATATAAATAAATTCTCTGATGTAAGCAGTACGGCGAAGAAGTTTACTTGTAATGCTTTTAATGTATTGGATAGTAATGTAGCTGCTATGATTAGTAATAATAAAGAATATCAATATATTAATAAGAGCTATTTAGCTGGAGAGATTAGTACAACCAAGGATACCGGACTTACTTATTATTTTAATTATGGTGGACAAGATGCTAATGGAAAAGGTACTAATAGGGTAAACGCAGGTGATGTTAAATGTAGTGTAACGTGTAAGGAAGCTGTTTCTGTTGAATATGGAGTTCCTGTTGCTACAACGGCTGGATTATGTTTTGAATATAATGTAAAAGTTACATCGCGAGTAAAATGTAATGCTTCTTCTCCAAATGCTCCTCCTGATGTTAAAGATGACTATTGTACGCCAGTACCTGAATGTTTACATGATTGGGGTGAAATTCGTAAAGCGGCTGGTCCTGATGAAGATTTTGATGATTGTGTAATTGGTTGTGATGGTGGTAAATATACTGATAGTTGTGTTGATCAATGTTATAAAGAAGTATATGAAAATGATCTACTACTTGCATCGACAACAGCTATTAATAAGAATAGTTCTATAAATGGAACGAAACTAGCTTTATATGGTGGTAATACTATGGATCGTGATAAGAGTTGTGATGGTAAAGGAAAATATACTATGAATTCAAAGGGTGTTATTTCTTGGAACCCACCACAATGTTATGGACGTTATTATGTAGATCATCCTAATTCAATTGGTTACCATACTTGTACAAAAACTAATTCTGAGGGTGGTGGTATTTCTTCAGATTGTGGATGTGATGCTGTTTGTAAATGGGCTGATTGTTCTAAGAATGATTATTTAAATCCTGGTGAAGCTCAAAGAGATATAGATGCTAATAATAATACTTATAATCAAGCTGTAGAGATTTGTAAAAAATATTCTACTTGCAATACTACAACGGCAACTTTCTCAATGGAAGTAACTCTTAATAGTTATGATAATAATGGTAATGATGTTGTTGTTCATTTACCATTTGATAAAAATGCTAATAATACTGCTGATAAAATTACTGTTAATAATACTACAAATTTAATTGGATGTACAAATAATACAGCTTCCCAAGGGGCTAATACAACTATTATTTCTACAGGTGGTTGTTATTCATGTAATAAAAATACATCTAAATTAACAGATGAAGGAAAAAGAACTTATATAACGGAATGGGGATTCTCTGGTACTTGGATTAATAATAAATCTGGTGAGATATCTTATATTAAGCAAGGAGATACTTGGACACAGTATGCTCATAAATTCTGTACTCCACTTGATATTCATGAAACTAATGCTGATTGGTGGTTATATTACTATAAACAGAAATATGGTAATGATACAAGTTTTGCTTATAATGATGAAGAATATTTAGAAAAAGCATATTGTCGTACGGGATCTGATTCTGTAAGTGTTAAATATCCAAGTATTCCAACAAAACAATCTGAGATATCTGTTGACTATAATATTTTAGGAAAAGCTCGTAATTTTGGTTTCTTTGAGTGGAATATTGATGTTTCTTGTTTCTATGCTTATGCTAGATTAGATGGTGGATGTAATGATGAACAGAAGCAAAGAATTCGTTCAGTTGATTTGAACAACTTATTCCCTAATGCTGATGGAACGCCTTTGACAGCTCCAACGGAGAGTGGAAGAAGTCCAGGATTTAACTGGGGATATCATGCTACTAATTTGGATAAGGATAAGGATTATACATCTAGTCCTAGTGAGTATATGAGATTTGTTCAATCTAAGGGTTATACAATCTATTCTGATAAATACCTAGATTATGAGATTCTTCTAACTCGAGAAAATATTCGTCTATTGAAGGATGCTAAACGTAATTATACAGATTATTTGGGATCTTATAATGTTGATAGTGTTGTTAATTATTTGAGTCCATTATTCCGTGGAAGTAATCCAATGTTTACTAACTCTAATGGAAGCAAAATTCCTAATGAACAAGCTCTAGCTTGTAATAATATGGAAAATCATTCATCTACGAAATGTCAAGATCTTACTAAATAAGAGGAGGTAGATTAATATATGAATAAAGGAATGTTAACAGTTGGAATTATCTTATTAAGTTTAATTGCTTTACTATTAATCAATGTACTAACTAATTTCTCTACAGGAAGTGAACTTGATTATTATTTAGTAAAGGAAACAGCAGATGCCGCAATGGAAGATGCTGTAGATATGACGTATTTAAGAACGTGTGGTTTGTATCGAATCGATAAAGAAAAGTTTGTTGAGAACTTCATTTATCGATTCGCAAACAGCGTCGATGCAA
>CACZFH010000010.1 GCA_902780395.1 uncultured Erysipelotrichaceae bacterium | reverse complement strand
AGAAAAGTTTGTTGAGAACTTCATTTATCGATTCGCAAACAGCGTCGATGCAACAAGAGATTATGATATTAAATTTTATGATATCAATGAAGTACCTCCAAAAGTTAGTGTAAAAGTAGATTCTTTAACAGTATTATCTGTTAAGGCAGGAGAAGATGAAAAAGCAGCAGCTGATATTACAACAAGTTATGATGCTATCTTAGAAACTACTTATTATGGTGATTTTGCTACTGAAGAGGGCTTAAAAGATATGAGTTTAGATCAATGTAAAAAACTAATTGATCTTGGACAAACAGGATAGAGAGGAGAATAAAAATGGGTAATTTAACTACTGGTTTTAGAAAGTTTTTACAAAATAAAAATACTGTTACTGTTGTTGGTGTAATACTAGGTATTGTTATATTATATTTTGCTTATACAATGCGTGTTAAGGCTGCTATTAATCCTCAAACTGTTCCTTATGCCATTAAACAAATCAATGCTGGAACTCAGATTACTGAAGGTATGATAGGTACTCGTGAAGTACCTCCTTCTATGTTGAAGGGTGAAGTTATCGTTAATGTTGGTGAAATCATTGATAAGTATTCTGCTGCGGATACAGTTATTCCTGAAGGAAGTTTATTCTATAAAAGAGCAGTTGTTGAGAAAGAACAACTACCTGCTAATATTATTTTAGAGTATCCTAAAGGTTATGTTCTTTATAATTTACCAGTTAATACAAATACTACTTATGGTAATTCTGTATATCCTGGAAATTATATTGATATATGGTTAAAAGCAGTTTATAAAGTTTCTGATGAGGCTAATTTAAGTGCTGAAGAAAGACAAAAAGCAGATCAAATTATGTATGGTAAATTAATATCTAATGTTCAAGTGTTGGCTGTTAAAGATTCTAATGGTCAAGCAGTATTCCAAAACTTAGACGAACATAAAACACCTGCTATGATAGTATTTGCTTTACCAGAAGAGTATTTCGTATTACTTCGTAAAGCAAATTATATGAGAACATATGATACGGTTATTGAACTTGTTCCAACTAATGAAAGTTTAAAAGATGAACCTGGTAATCTTGAGTTATCTTCTGAACAATTAATGGAATGGATTAATACTCATACATATTGGACAGATTAATAAAAAGAAGAATAAAAAGGGAAGTGAGTTAAGTGAACGAAAATATTTTTGATAAGTTAGATTTTGGACCATTTCGTTCGTTACTAGATAATGATGATATTACAGATATTTCTTATGATAATGGTGGACAGATATGGATTCGTTCTTTGACTCAAGGATCAATGAGAGTTGAAATTGAAGGGCTTACTCCTGAATTTGTTGAGAAGTTGGCCTTTCAATGTTCTAATGTTATGGGTACAACCTTTAATAATGCTAAACCATTCTTGGATGCAGAATCTGCTGAGCTACGTATGAATTTCGTTCATCAGTCCATTGCAACTAATGGAATTGCTTTGGTTATTCGTAAGACTCCTGCTAAGATTCGATTAGAAAAAGAAAAATTAATTCAAGAGGATTATTTTACTCCAGCAATTCATGATTTTTTAATAAAATGTGTTGAAGGACATTGTAATATCATGGTTGCGGGGGAAACTGGTTCTGGTAAAACAGAATTTGTTAAATATTTAGCTTCTCATACAAAAACTAATGAAAAGATTATTACTATTGAAGATACTTTGGAACTTCATTTGGATAAGATTTTCCCACAAAGAGATATTGTTGCTATGAAAACTAATAATGTAGCTAGTTATTCTGATGTGTTAGTTACTTGTATGAGACAGAATCCTAAATGGATTTTATTATCAGAAGTTCGTTCTGCTGAAGCTGTTTCGGCTGTTCGTAACTCTATTTCATCAGGACATAATATTTTATCTACTATCCATGCTGATAAAGCAAGTGCTATTCCTTATCGTTTGTATTCATTGATGGAAACTGATTTGGATGTACATCAATTTTTAACAACGATTTATCGTTATATCCAGTTAGGTGTACATATTAAAGCTTTTTATAGTAAAGAATATGGTAAATTTCATCGTGAAGTAGATGAAGTTACAGAATTTTATGTTGATGATGAAAATATTCCTCGTTCAAGGATTATTTATCAAAAAATATTTGGTAAACCTATGATGTGTAAACCAAGTGCTCATTTAGTTGAATATTTGGAAAATCAGAATATAGAGGTTCAATCCATTATTCATGATTTGCCTGATGAATTACCAATTCATACGATTTCTGAAAGTGAGCATTTTAAAGTAGAAGAAAGTGTGGATAATCCTGTTAAGCAGGGTGATACTTCGAAAACTACTGTTGATAATGCTACTAGTAATGAAGAAGCTGTAGTGAATATTCCTGAAATAAAGAGTACGGAGGTAGTTGCTCCTAGTCCGGTTCCGGTAGTTACACCAACTGTTGTAACTCCAGTTCTTAGTAGTCCAGTTACTCCTAATCCAAATGGAGGAGTTGTAAGTTCTCAACCGGTGATGCAGAGTGCAACTATTTCAAATGTTGCTAATCCACCTTTATCAAATATTACTAAATTAGAAGGGTAGAAAGGAGATGATTCGTTATGTATTTTGAAGAGTTGTTTTTCTTAGCTGGCTTGTTTTTATTCCTTTATTTATATTGGAATTATAAAGGTGAAAATGTTGGTAAATATGTAATTGATCAAGCACAAAGTATGTATGATAGATTTTCTCCTTATTCTTTTAAAGTAGTAAGAGAGAAAACAAAACAGTTAGGTCAGGATTATACTCCTAGACAATATGCATTACAAGTTACTGTTTTTGCTAGTTTTGCTGCTGTAATTAGTTATTTATACTTTTATAATTTAATAATTAGTATTATTTATGCATTAATTGCTGTTAGTTTTGTTCCTTATTTGGCATATTTAAGATATAAGAAAGTTTATTCTGAATTTTTATTTGAGCAGATACAAGTATATACTTCTAATACTATTATGGAATTTGCAACTACTCAATCTTTTGTTAAGGCGTTAGAGGGTGTTGCTAACTCTGGGGTATTGGAAGATCCTGTTTTAAGTGATGTAAGACAAATGATTAATATGAGTTATGATAATGGTACTATAGATGAAGCTCTTGATTATATGAGTAAACTATATCCATATTATATTGTTAAAAATATGCATCAGTTGTTTTTACAAATTACGAAAGAAGGAGCTCAAAACTCAGCTGATTCTTTGGAAAACATGCAACAAGATATTGATATGTTAGTAGAGAGTGTTTATAGAGACCGTATTGAAAGAGCATCTTTCCATAAATCATTTCTACAATTTGGTATCATGTTATATTTGTTAGTTATGTTAGTTCAATATTTATTAGGAAGAGAAACTTATCTTGTTTTGTTACAAAGATGGTATATTCAGTTTTTAATGCATTTTGTTTTAATTGTAAATACCTATTTCCTTTTAAAAGGAGAAAAATATTATAATGAGAATGTAGGTGCTGAGTAATGGAGATATTAGTAGTAGGAGCAATTATTGTCTTTATATTAATATATAATAATACAATTGATAAAGATAAATTTTTTGCTGATAATCAAAAATATTTAGAGGCGTTTAAAGAAGACGATTATCAATTCTTAGTATATGCTCGTTATGGAGAAGATGTAGATGTTGATCAATTGTATTCTAAACGTGTTACTTATGCATTTATTGCATTTTTAATAGTATTAGTATTTTCTATTTCAGGAAATGCTTCTGTTGAGATTATTAATTCCCAATTCTTTTTAAATTTAGTTTTATCTATAGTTGTTGCTGTTGTAGTGTTTAAAGTTCCTTATACTCAATTAAAAGGTTTTTATAAACAACATTTGCATGAAATAGATATAATGTTACCTTATTATTTGAAAAGTTTAGAGATTTTGATTCAACACTATACGGTTCCTGTTGCTATTGGTAAGTCAATTGGAGATGCACCTGATATATTTAAACCTGGTTTAAGAAGAATGATTGATAGAATTAATTCTGGTGATTCTACAGTTGATCCATATATGGAATTTGCTAATACATATCCTGTTAGAGATTCTGTTAGAATGATGAGATTGTTATATCGTTTAGGAATTGGTTCGCAAGAGAGAAAACAGGAAAGACTTATGATGTTTTCTAGAACAGTGTCTAGTTTACAAAATAAAGCTCGAGAAACAAAATATAAAGAAAGATTAAATCATATGGAAAGCCAAACTATGGTAATGCTTGTTGTTACTGGTATTGGTGTTATGTTAGTTATTTTGGTATCTATGATGATGATGTTTTAATTTTTGTGTAAAATCTATTGTTAATTAAAATAGGTTTTGCTATAATTGAATTGTATACTATAGAAAGGATGGGATATATAAATGAAAGCTGCTACAGGTGAATTAAACTTAACAGTTATTACTTTAATTGCTATTGCTGCTGTAATTGGTTTCTTTTGGTTCATGTGGCCAAGTATTAAAAACTCTATTAGTGGACAATGGAGAGATATTAATACTTATAGTGAAAATGACCAAAGTAAAGTTGGTGATTAATATCATAATATGAATAAAATAAGGAGATAGTATGAAAGATGCTTTTGGTGGTATTTTAAATCTTGTTTTGATAGTAGTATTTCTTGTTTTAGTAGAAGGAATACTAGGGTTAGCTGTAAATTATTCAAAAGCTTTCCGCATGAAGAATGTTGTCATATCTGCTATTGAAAGATATGAAGGTTTTGGTTGTTTTAGTGATAAAACAAGTGGACAATCTGATTGTAGAACAAGAATTCAAGATGGCGCTAGAAGCATCGGCTACTTTCCAAATAATAATTTAAATTGTTCAACAGGTTATACTAAGAGTGATAATTATTTCTGTTATAAGAAAGCTGATTCTACTTCTGGAAATCACTATGTGTATACGGTTGTTACTCAAGTTGATATTAATATTCCTATTATTAATAAAATACTTAGTATGGATTTCTTTCAAGTCCATGGAGATACAAGAGTGATTGATAGAGGTTAGGTGATATAATGAGAGACGCTTTAGGTGGAACTGTTGCTTTAATGATTATTGTTGTATTTATTGTTTTTGCTTTGGCTTATATGGCATTTAATGTCAATTATACCAAAGCTTTTCGTATGAAAAATAAAATAATTTCTGTATATGAAGATTACAAAGGAGATTGCTCTAGTAGTGAGTGTCAGAAAGCAATTACTGATTATGCTAAAACAATAGGTTATACAATTGATAATAGTTTAACTTGTCCAAATAATTTTGAGAAAATTAAAGGATTATATTGTGTTAGAGAACAAATTGTTGATTCTGATAAGAGTAATAGTAGTATTTCTTATATTAAAAAATCTGGTAAATCAGGTGTTGCTTTATCTGATGTAAAGACTAAGCATTATTTTACAATTGTTACTAAAATTAATCTTCAAATACCTGTTGTAAATAATATTATAGATTTTAAATTTTTCTATATTAGTGGTGATACAAGATCTTTTGAGGTAGCTGATTAAAGAAAAAAGGTGTTGATTATATATGAATGTTATTGTTGGAAATGAACAGCAGGATTTATTAACAAATCTTGATATTGATATTATTAAAAGTATATCAGGTACATATGATGTAAATGAATTAGTAAGTATGTTTAAGGATTTCTTTTTTAGTAAGATGATTTTAGATGTTACTGCTATTAATCAATATAAAGATATTCATACTTATGAAGTTTTAGCTCAAGGGCTTGATGTACAAAAAATTATTTTTTTGTTACCTGATAAGAGTTCTTTATGTACTCCAAATTTTTTATCTCATTTGATATCTTTAGGTATTTATAATTTTACTAGTAAAGTAAATGGGATTAAATATTTATTAAAAAAATCTAATACATTAGAAGATGTTGCTCATATAAGGACTATGGTTAATAAAGATTATTCTCATGATCCTAGTGATTCTTCTAATAATAGTGATGGTGATAATGGTGCTATAAGTAATAGTAATGATAATTATCAACCAGTTGCTAAAGATCCTAATATTCCTACTAAAATCATTGGTTTTAGAAATGTTACGGAACATGCTGGAGCTACAACATTAATTTACATGATGAAAAAAGAGTTATCTTTAAGATATGGTCATGAAAATGTAATTGCTATTGAAATTGAAAATAACGATTTCCAATTATTTAACGAAAAGACTATGATTTCTATTAGGGAAAGTGAAGTACCTAGTACTATATCAAAGTATTCAAAGGCTTCTATTATATTGGTTGATTTAAATAAATGCCAAGATGATAATTTCTGTCATGATATAGTTTATTTAATAGAACCTAGTACAATCCGTTTAAATGGTTTGATTCGAGCACATAAAGATGCTTTCTCTAAACTATTGAATTGTAAAGTAGTTTTAAATCAGAGTTTGTTATTAAATAATGATATATTTGATTTTGAGAGTGAAGCTGGTATTAAAGTATTTTATAATATTCCTCCATTGGATGAAAGAAAGCGAAATGGAATTATTCATGAGTTTATTATAAAACTTGGATTATCAAGTGATAAACCAAGTAATAGTGGAGGATCAAGTAAGATATTTGGTTTATTTAGACGTTAATTTATTGACAAAAAATTATAAATAATATTATAATATTTAAAGAAGGAGTTGTTTAATATGTCAGATTTATTTTTAATCGGTGTTGAGGTTTGTGGTGGTTTGTTACCACTAGTAAAAGTTATTTATAATGTTATTTGGATTACTATGATTGTAATTCCTATTGTTTTGATTGTTTTTGGAACTATTGATTTAGGAAAAGCCGTTATAGCAAGTGATGAAAAGGAGATTAAGTCTGCTCAAAATAGATTAATAAAGAGATTTATTTATGCTGCATTAGTATTCTTCGTTCCAATGCTAGTTGGAGTTGTTATGAATGTAGTTGCCTCTGGTGCTGAAGAAGGTACTGGTGGATGGTCAGATTGCTGGAAAGCTGCTAAAAATGGTTAGAAAAAGATGGCATTTTAATTGCTATTTTTTTTTTGTTCTGTTATACTAAATATGATATAATATATGCGGAGTTGATTATATGAAGAAGTTTTCTTTGGCTTTTTTAATCGTGTTATTTACATTTATGGTGTTTACTCCTATATCAGTTAATGCTGTTACGGTGCCTGATCAAGTAAATACTTATGAAAAGTTAAAATCTGATCAATATAATTTGGTGCAGGTTCTTGCAAATGAGCCTCTGCTAGGGGATGTTGATGATGAAAAATCTGTTGCTTGGTTATTGCAGCAAGTATTCAATGTTATTAAAATAGTTGGTCCGGTTGTTGTTATTGTTTTAAGTAGTATTGATTTTGCCCAAGTTATTATTAAGAATGATGATGAAGCAATGGCTAAAGCTCAAAAGAAGTTAATTATTCGTCTTATTTTAGCTGCATCTTTATTCTTTATTCCAATGCTTGTAGAACTTGCTTTAAATATTTTCGGTTTAACAGGAACTTCTACTGGTGGTATTAAATAATGATTTATAAAGAGGTGAATTAAATGAATAGTCAAATTAGTCCTGCTGATCAAACAAGCGATCTTATTCGTAGTGTTTTTTCTTTTTTTGATAGACCAGCTTATTGGTTATTAACTATTATTTATCAATTATTTTTTAATGTAGCTTCAGCTGATCTTTTTGGTAATCAAACAATTATGGATTTCTTTGGAAGAGTTCAACTTATTATTGGTGTTTATATGATGTTTCAATTAGCTATGACTATTTTAAAAGGAATAGTTAATCCTGATTCTTTTATGGATGCTAAATCAGGTGGTGCTAATTTAATATATCGTATAGCTGTTTCTCTTATATTGTTAACACTATTGGTACCTTTTAGAACTGGTGGTTCTAATCAATTAGAAAAACAAATTAGTAATAATGGTATTTTATTTGGAACTTTGTTTGATTTACAACATCGTTTGTTGGAAAATAATACAATAGGTCGATTAGTATTAGGTGGAAGTACTCATAATAGCTTTTTTTCTGATGATGATACAGTTGCAAAAACTGAAGAGGAAAAGTTGGCAAAGGCAGCACGTTCTTTTAGTTCTACTATTTTAAAGGGTTTTTATCGTATTAATTTATTACCAGAAGACCAATGGCCTACTACTCATAATTATGATAAAGATGATCCGGCTATTTTTAATGATGTTCGTGTGTGTCCTACTATTGATGATCTTGCTTTACAAACTTATATTAAGCAAGACGTTGATCCTGGTGATATTATTGATATGGTTAAGCTAACATGTAAAGCTGATCCTAAAATAAATCCACGGAATACATTGAATCCTGGAGATAGTTTTTATGTATTTGCTTATACTGGATTAATATCAATGATTGTTGGATTTGGTTTTGCGGCTATTTTATTGAGTTTTACAATTGATGTTGCTGTTCGTGGTGTTAAGTTGGCTGTTTTGAGATTGCTTGCTCCAATTCCTATAATTAGTTATATGGATCCAAAAGGTGGAAAAGATGGAGCATTTAATTCTTGGGTTAAAACATTAACTTCTACTTATATTGATTTATTTATCCGTTTAGCAGTAGTCTATTTTGTTATTTTCTTAATCCAAGATATGATAGAAAAGGGTGTTGTAATACAGCATGGTATAGGTACTATAGGTATTATTTCTTGGATAATACTATGGGTTGGTTTATTTGTTTTTGCTAAACAAGCTCCAGCTTTTATTAAAAGTGTATTAGGTATAAAAAGTGATACTAAATTTGGATTATTTAGTGGTATTGGAGAAGCTCTAGGTGTTGGAGCTGTGGCAGCTGGTGCAATAGGTGGTGCAGTTACTAACTTTAGAGCAGCTAGCAAAGAGGGACAACAATTATATGGAGATAGTTTGCCTGCTAATGTATTTAGGGCTTTTAGGACTGCTGGATCAACTGCTGCTGGGGCTGTTGGAGGACTTTATACTGGTGGAAAAGCTTTCAGTGAAAAAGATGGAAATTTAAAAAAAGTTTTAGATGCTCAGTCAGCTAGAAATGCAGCACGTAGGGGTCATCAGACTTTACCTGGTAAATTTCTTGATTCTGCTTATGGATTAGTTTCTGGTGAGTCTTTGGCTTCTTCAGGAAATAGAGTATTAGAAAATACTAGTAAGGCTAGTGAATTAATTGCAAAGTTAAAAGCTACTACCGAAGAAGAAGGTATAAAAAATGGTGCTGCGGTTAATTATAGAATGAATGGAACAGATATTGAATTTGATGGAGAACGATGGGATAATGCCTGGAAAAGTTCTAATGATGATGAGTTTGTTTATAGAGATAGTCATGGTGATCATATATTTAGAAAAAGTGAAATTTCTCAAATAAGTGTTGAAGGTGGAAGAAAAGCACAAGTTAAAGCTTGGATGCAGCCTGGTGGTGCAACTAAAACTGGTGGTAAAAGTTATAGACAAATGTCAACTGGAACTGAAAAACTTGCTTCTATGATTACTAATGTACAATCAGCTGTTCAAGGTTCTACTACTGAAGTTATAAGGACATTTGATGTTACTGACCTAGATACTTATGGAGCAACTATTGGTGCGGCTAATACTTATGTTTCTGATACAAATGCTGGTAGAGGTCGTGGCGGTATGAGCCAGACAATAAGAAATGCAAATAATCAGCAAAAAAAATAGATTGGAGGAGTGTGATAATAGATGTATAATCAATATTTGATCCCTGCAAATACAAAAAGGGGAAAATTATTATTGGGATGGTTTAGACCTTTTGATTTAGCATTAGTAACTACTGGTATATTAATAACAATGGTATTGTTAGCTTTTATGCCACTTAATAGTACTTTTGTTACAATTTTAATATTGGCACCTGGTTTAATTTCAGCTTTTTTGGTTATGCCATTACCTTATTATCATAATATGCTTACTGTTATAGTTGAATTGTATGAGTTTTTAACGAATCGACAAACTTATCGTTGGAAAGGTTGGTGTTATAAGAATGGCGAAGAAAAAGAAAAGTAAAAGTGGTTTTACAGAAGATTGGTTACCTGTAAGAGCCATACAAAATAATATGATTATTACGAGAGATAATTATAAAGTTACGGGAGTTAAGATTACTCCTAGAAATATCTTTATTTTGGATCCTGGAACTCAGAGTAATGTATTGATTGGGCTTCGTAATTTTTATAATACAATTGATTATGAATTTTGGTTGGTTGTTGCGGATAGACCAGTTGATATATCAGTTTATATGTCTCAGATGCAATTATTGCTTAATGAAACGTCATCTCCTGCTATTCGTAAATTAATTATGCAAGATATTGATAAGGGGGAAACTTTTATTCGTAATAATGTTGTTGATACAGAGTATTTCTTCCTATTTAAAGGAAAAGATACGGAATTATTACAGAAACAAGTTCGTCAAATGATTAGTGGTTTGGGAACTTGTGGATTAAACGCTTCTTTGATTAGTAATGAAGATTTAAAATTACTTCTTGAAAATTTCCTAAATGGAGGAAGTAAAACTGAATTTGGAACGGTGATGCCTGCATGAGTATAGGGTTAAAAAGTCAAATAGCTCCTAAGGGGCTAGAATTTCATCCTTCTGATTTTGTTATTAGCGACAAGTATGCTACTATTTTAACAGTAGTGTCTTTTCCTAAATATATTATGCCTGGTTACTTATCATCTCTTACTAATATGAGTGGTATTAAAGTAGTGGCTAAGCATATTCCAGTACCTGCTCAAGAGATGCAAAAAATGTTAAATAAGCAGGTTGCTGAATTAAGAGAAAGATATCAGAATGAGAGAGATCAAACTGTACGAGAAAGAATTCGTCAGGATGCTGAGAGTTTGGAATATTTTACTTCTATGATTGCTGGTTCTCAAGCTCGTAACTTTGATTTTCAATTACATATTATGATTACGGCTGATACCAAAGAAGAACTTGAATTAAAGAAGTTAAATGTAAAAAATTATTTAGATGCAATGGAGTTAAGAGCTATTTCTTTACGTTTTGAACAGGAAAAAGTATTGAAGTCAATTTTACCAATTTTCCCTGCTCAAGATATAGAAGAAAGAATTGGTACTCCAATTCCATCTGTTACACTATCAGCTATGTATCCATTTATTTTTGATAGTATTAAGGACCCTGGATTATCTACTATACTTGGAGTTGATTTTTCTGGAGGAATTATCTTATTTAATCAATTTTTATATAAAATTAGAAAAGAGACAAATCGTAACAATGCTAATATGATTATTCTTGGTACTTCTGGTTCTGGTAAATCTACAGCTGCTAAATTGTTATTACGTTCTCATATTCGTAATGGATGTCAGATAGTTATTATCGATCCTGAAGATGAATTTAGAGAAATAACTATGGCTTTTGGTGGAGATACGGTTGATATTGGTAAAGGTGGACAATTTGGATTAATTAATCCCCTTGAAATTGTTATTGATTCTGATGAAGAAGAAATTAAAAATGGACTTGGTTATACTGTACTTACTAGAACTTTACAATTCTTAAAAGCTTTTATGAGATATTATGATCCTTCTATTCCAGATGATGTATTAACTATGTTCTCTGAAGTTGTACAAGATACTTATAAGAGATTTGGTATTGATTTTGATACAGATTTTACTGGTTTTACTTCTCAGGATTATCCTACTTTTTCAGATGTTTATGCTACGATTCGTGGAAGGTTAATGTCTATGACGGATATGACTCAAGAACGTGATATTATGGAACGTTTGGAATTAAAGGTAAGACCTATTGTTAAAGAATTAAAATTCTATTTTGATGGTCATACTACTATCACTAGAGGTAGTGACTTTATGGTCTTCAATATTAAGGAATTAATGAATAGTGATTCTACTGTTAAAAATGCGTTATTCTTCAATGTATTAAAGTATGCATGGGGATTATGCTTAGACTTTAATGTAGATACTGTATTAATGGTTGATGAAGCTCATGTATTATTAGGTGATAATAATAAATTGGGTGCTGAGTTCTTAGCACAGGTTCAAAGACGTGCTCGTAAGTATAATACAGGAACGATTATTATTACTCAACAGCCTAGTGATTTTTCTTCACAAGCAGTTATTACTGAAGGAAAAGCAATTTTTGATAACTCATCTTATTATTTAGTTATGGGTCTTAAAAAACAAGCTGTTGAAGATTTATCGTTATTAATTGATTTAAATGAAAGTGAAAAAGAAAGTATTAAACATTATTCTCAAGGTGAAGCCTTGCTAGTTTGTGGAAGTAGGCGTATGAGAATTAATGTAGCGGTTACGCAAGAAGAGTTAGATTCCTTCGGATTAGGTGGAGGTTTCTAATTAGTTAGTTAGGTGGTGGTGACTGTGGCGTATGAAGCTAATCATGATGATCATGAAGCTGAAAAAGAGCGAAATATAAATAATAATGCACAAAATATTAATAATGCTGCAGATGTGGCAATTGCTTCTAAAAATCCTTATGGGGTAGCAGCTGGTATGGCTGTAAAAGGAGCAAATGCATTGACTAATGGAAAAAGTAGTAGGCTTTTAGGAAAAGGTGTTGATGCTGCTAGCCGTACGTCACCATTCGGTAAAAAACTTCAAAACCTTTCTAATGGTATTAATGAAAGCGGTTTAGGTGATAAAGTTGGAAAAGCCTCTAGAATGGGTTCAGGTTTAAGAGGCGGTCAAGCAGGAATGGGAGGAGGACAATCTCTTCCTTCTTCTGTTTCTAATAATCGTGGTGTTGATGCCAATGAAAGTGCTGATGCTGCTATGAAAAGGCCCTCTAATAATAGTGATGAAGATAGTTCTTTATTTAATAAATCTTCTAAGAAAAATGATGATGCAAATGAGGAAGAAGGCAGCGAATTAGATGATAAAAAATCAAAAAAATCTACTGCAGAAGGTACTGAAGAAGAGCAAAGTGCTTCAAGCACTTTGTTTGGTGGAAAAAAGAATAATAATAATTTTTTTGGAAAAATAAGTTTGCCTAAGATGATTATTATAGGTGTATTTGTTTTTATAATTTTATTATTATTGTTTATCACAATTATAACATCTTTGATTCCTTCTTTTCTTTGGAATCTTGCATTTAGTGATGCATGGGGAATTAGTAATATAACTGGTGGGTCTACAGGAAATGTTACTTATCAATCTGCTACTACGAGACAAGAAGAATTTTATCAACGTGTTAGTAATGTTAAATTAGAAATGCAAGCTAGGGGAAGAACTTTAGATGGTTTGAAAGTAGCAGCGGTTTATTATGTGTTAAGACAAAATGGTTCTAGTATTGATTATGAAGATATGACAGAGTATATGATATCATATATTGCTAATATGATGTTTGATGGTAATGAATATAGTGAGGAGCGATTTAGAAGTAATTTAATTAATGCTGTTTTTCCTACCTTTTTTCCAAATTCTAGTTATGAAAAAAGAGAACTAATGGCTGATCAAGTATTTGAGTATATAAAAAATTATTATTCTTATATTGGGGAAGATCCTTTTGCTTCATCTTCTTCGGATTATACCATGTCAACTTGTTCTTCTGGAATTTGTACTTATAATATAAAAGGCTTTTATGTTAAAAGTAGGGGTAATGTTTCGGAGGAATTACAGCTATCTAATTTATATGTTCGTCTAATGCAGTGTGGTTCCTTTACAGATGGTAATGGTGTTTTGCATAATTATGGAGGAACTTTTGGTCAGCCATTGGCTGGAGAAGAATTAGTTCCTTTTGAAACTTATGTTTTAGGAGTAGCTTATGGTGAGCATGGAGGGGCTTCACCTGAAGTTTTTAAAGCGCAATTAATTGCAGCTCGTAGTTATATCTTATCTCGTCATTTGGATGGTGGCTGGAGAACACTAAAAAAAGAAGGAGATAAGTGGGTTATTCAAGCTGCTAGTTGTACGTTAGATCAAGTATTTTGTAATCCTGATAAAGGTTGTTCTTCTGATAGTGGTCAGTGGGGACAAATACATAGTGGTCTTTCATACAATAAAGGATATAGAAAAGATCCTTTAGATAAAGAGTCTCCTTTACGTACTTATGCTTCTCAAACTTATGGAGAGGTATTAGTAAATCAACAAGGATATGTTATTCGTACTAGTTATAATTCGACTTTACAAGCTAAAATGGATTCATATGGTAAAAAGAATATGTCTTATAAACAAATTTTGCTTCAAGCGTATAATCAAGGAGATTATAATTTTGGAGCAACTGATATTCAAAGAAATAATTGTGATATTGCTAATTGTCAAACTTCAGGATATAAAAATTGGAAGCAATATGAAGGCCCTTGGACTTCTATCACTTTAGGTAGTAGTGGAAAAACAATTAAACAAATTGGATGTTTAGTAACTTCTGTGGCAATTCAAATGGCTAGAAGTGGCGTTGAGACCAATATTACTGATTTTAATCCTGGAACTTTTGTACAGAAATTAAATAAAGTTGGTGGTTTTGTATCAGGTGGTAATTTTTATTGGCCTTCGACTAAAAATGTTGCTCCATCTTTTGTATTTCAAGAAAAAATTGATGTATCTGAATTTAGTAAGCAACAAAAATTGAATAAAATAAAAGAATTAACTTCTCAAAAAAATATTTATGTAGTAGCAGAAGTTAAAGGAAGTACTGGTCAACATTGGGTTGCTATTGATTCAGTTAATGGTGATAAAGTTACTATGATGGATCCAGGTAGTAAGTCTACTGATTTATGGGGTCAATATAATTGGGCAAATACTTCTTCTTTGGCATATTTTAAAGTAAGTTAGGTGATAAAATGAAAATTAGGAAAATATATATATTTCTTATAATAATCTTTATAGTATTTTTCTGTGTCATGTTTTACTTATTTGGATTAGATGAAATTAAGAGTAGTAAACAAAACTTAACCATATTACTTGGACATAATACGGTTTGGCAATATAATGAAAAACAATGGCTTAATTTGAGTAAAAATTTAGGTCGTTATGACTTAAATTGGAAGAAATATCATGTTTATTCTAATCAAGAATATGTTGGAGATTATTTGCTTTGGCATGATGATCAATGGTATGCTTTTGATGATAATAAAGAAGCTGTTTCATTAGAAGGTGATTTGTTGGCTTATATGGGCAATTACAAATTATCCTTCTATCCTTTTTCAGAAGAAGAAATTGAAGATTATTCTTCTGTTAATGAGGTTTTAAAGAGGTATAATATTTCTTTAAGTAGTGAATTAACATCAGCTTATCATGTTCCTTTTGATTTTGATCATGATGGTTCTATAGAAGATTTTTATATTGTTAGTAATGCTTTTACTCAAGATGAAGTTGATACTACATTTTCTTTTGTTTATATGGTAAAAGATGAGCAAATATCAATGATTTATCAATATCTTGATGGAGGTAATTCTTTTAATATTTGTAAACCATATTTTACTAGTTTTTTAGATGTTAATGATGATTCTATTTATGAGTTTATTTTAAGTTGTGGTGGATTTAGTATCTCTGAGCCAATTCATATGCTTTATCAGTATCGTGATAATGCATTTAAAATTGCAATTTCTAGTGAATAATTGTATAATATAGAAAGAAGGAGTTGTCATATATGAAGTTTAAATTTCGTGCAGATTCAGAAGATTTAATAATCTTTATTATGTTTGCAGTTTTTTTGTTATATATTGTTGCAATCTGTATTGTGAATATTCATTCTTTCGCATCAGAAGGACAGTTTGCTGGATTAAATCCACTTCCTGCTTTTGGACCTGATTATTTGCTTTCTACTATTTCTTTATATTTATTAGGTTTATTAGGATTATTTGGTAGTGTTAGTTCTATGTTTTTTGAAAGAGAAAGTGGACTTCCAGGTATTATTGTTGGTAAGAAAGATAAAGGTTATTCTAGATGGGCAAAAGATAAGGAAATACAAGCTGAGCTAAGTTGTGTTCCAATTCAAGCAAAGAATGCTAAAGCAGCAGGAATACCACTTATTTTAAATGATAAGAATATGTGGGTAGATAATGGTGAGTACCATTCATTAGTAATTGGTGCTACTGGTTCTGGTAAAACTCAGACAGTTATTTTACCAATGGTTCATTCGTTAGCAAAAGCTAAAGAATCTATGATTATTACTGACCCTAAGGGTGAGATTTATGAAAAGACTAGTAATATGTTAAGAGCTAGAGGATATCAAATCTTACTTTTAAATTTCCGTGATCCACAAAATGGTAATGCTTGGAATCCAATGTCTTTACCTTATAAGATGTATAAAATGGGAAATCAAGATAAAGCAATCGAGTTATTGGATGACTTGGCTTTGAATATCTTGTATGATGATTCTAATAAAAATGCCGATCCTTTCTGGGAAAAAACTTCTGCTGATTATTTTTCGGGAGTTGCTTTAGGTTTATTTGAAGATGCTAAGGAAGAAGAAATTAATATTAATAGTATTTCTTTAGCAACTACTGTTGGTGAAGAAAAGTTTGGTGGTTCTACTTATATTAAGGAGTATTTTGCAGCTAAAGATCCTTCTAGTGCTGCGGCTATAAATGCTTCTAGTACTATAATGGCACCAAATGAGACAAAAGGAAGTATTTTATCAGTATTTAAACAAAAGGTTAAATTGTTTGCTTCTCGTGATAATTTATCTGAAATGTTAAGTCACTCTGATATTGATTTAGAGAGTATTGGAAAAAAACCTACAGCTGTTTATATAGTTATTCAAGATGAAAAGAAGACTTATCATTCTTTAGTTACAATTTTATTAAAGCAAATATATGAAACTTTAATTAATGTTGCACAACAATCTGGTGGAAAACTTCCTGTTAGAACAAATTTCTTACTAGATGAGTTTGCTAATATGCCACCTTTGAAAGATGTTACTACTATGATTACTGCTGCTCGTTCAAGACTTATTCGTTTTACTATGATTATTCAGAACTTTGCTCAATTAGATGATGTTTATGGAAAAGAAGAGGCTGAAACAATTCGTGGTAACTGTGGTAATATCATTTATTTGATTACAACAGAGTTAAAGGCTTTGGAAGAAATATCTAAAATGTGTGGAGAAGAAAAATCTAAAAAGGATGATAAGACAGCTTCTACGCCACTTGTTACGGTTTCTGATTTACAAAGAATGAAACAATTTGAAGTTATTATCATGCGTATGCGTAAGCAACCTTTTAAGACCAAGTTTACACCATACTTTAAATTAGATTGGGGAGTAACTTATCCTAAAGCTAAGTATCCTTCTCGTGAAAAACAAGAAGTTAAGACTTTTGATATTAAGGAATTTGTTAAAAATCAAAAGAAGAAAAAATTATTGGAAATGATGAATTCAGCTGAAGAAAAAGGCCCTGAGATGAGTAGTATTCCTAGTCCTTTTAGAATGGATAATAATATGGCAGGTGCATTACCTCCAGGATTTGGTGGAATGGGAGATAGTAGAGGAATTCCTGATTTCTTAACTAGAATGCCTGAGAGAGATACACAAAGACCAATACCAAGTTTTGATGAATTTAAAAATAGTATGATGAGAGATATGAATGGAGGAGGAATGCCAAGACCTGAGTCTATGGTAAATCCAATGGGAAGACCTCTTGATGATTCTATTTCTCCAAGATCTATGAATCCGTTTGATATACCACATAATGCAGAACCTGCTAGACCTTCTGAACCGGTTTCAGATAATAAAAAAAGTGGTTCAGGCGAAGAAGATTTTGATTTTGATGTTGCTGAGTTAATGAAGAAAATTGATGCTAAAATTGCTCAATTAGAAGAAGAAGATAGACAAAAACAAAAAGAAGAAAAGATGCAACAAACTGATAATGTTGTTGAAAAAGAAGAAAAGAAAGATGTAGAAGAGGCGGAAGTTATTCCACCAGTGTCTAATGATATTGAAAAATTATCAAGTGATTCTGAAAAGAGTTCTCCAGTTGTTCCTGTTAAGCCAGCTAGTCCTATTAATTTGGATGATGATGGAGATGATGATTTCTTTGATGACTTCTTTGATAATTAGAAAGGTTAATAAATATGGGTAAATTTAATATTGAAAAAAGAACGGATGATTCCGATGATATTTTTGATGATGATGATGATGTAGAAGAATCAAAACCATCTGGAAATAATGATTTTTTAAAAAAAAGAATGGTTCGCTTTATGCTTATTGTCATTTTTGTTATGGTCTTTATATTATTAGTTTTGTATATATTATCTATTACTACAAAACATAATTATACTTATAGAGAAGTCGAAAACATAATGAAGGAAGCAGCTGTTGATTATTTTAAAGAGTATCCAGAGCATTTACCTTTAGAGGAAGGTAGTATTGTTGAAATTGATTCTAGCAATTTAGCTAGTGCTGGTAAAATGAAACCTTTACCTGAATATGTAGGAGAAGATAAAACTTGTTCTGGTGTTGTACAAGTTGAAAAATCTGGTTCTAATTATTTATATGTTCCTTATTTAAATTGTGGAGATGATTATGTTACTATTGAACTATATCGTAAAGTATTAGCTAATGAGACAATTGTTACTTCTGGATATGGATTATATCAGGCAAATGGAAGTTATGTTTTCCGTGGTGAAATAGTTAATAATTATGTTAAATTAGGTGAAAGTTTGTGGCGTATTGTTAAGATTACTTCTGATAATACAATGTATTTAATTAGTAATGAAGGCGTTCATTTTTCTCAACCATGGGATGATCGTTATAATGAGGAACGTTTATATGAATCTGGAATGAATGGATATAGTGCTAGTAGAGTTAAAGAGTACTTAGATAAAATATATGATAATCCTGTTAAGGATGATGGTGAAAAGCTTCTTTCTAAGAAGGATAAAACGAGAATATTAGCATATTCTTTATGTACAGCTAAGCGTTCTCCAAAAAGTGAGAAGAACGATAATACTGAGGAATGTGCGGAAACTTTGAAAAATCAAAAGTATGGTTTATTAACTCTTTCAGACTATTTATATGCTTCGGTTGATCCTAACTGTAAATCAGCTTCTACTAAATCTTGTAAAAACTACAATTATTTAGTTAATAAAGAGTCTAGTTGGTGGTTAGTGACAGCTAATAATGAAAATACTTCTACAGTTTTCCAAGTTGGACGTAATGGTGCAGTTACTGCTGAAACGGCAAGTAATTATGCTGTTGTAAGACCAGTTATTTTATTAAATAGTAAAATATTATATAAGAAAGGTGAAGGAACTTTAGAAAAACCTTATACTGTTAGATAGGAATCTATAATAATATAGATTCTTTTTTTTACATTTAATATATAGGGGGATTATATGAATAATATCACGATTGAGGAATTATATAAAATTAAACCTCAATATATTATAGATATTAGAGATTATTCATTATACTTAAAAGGTCATATTGAAAATGCTAAATCTATACCTAAATATCTATTGCTTAGTAATCCAGATGTTTATTTAGATAAGCATCATACTTATTATGTTTATTGCTCTTCTGGAGTACAGAGTAGTAGAGTTGTTAATGAACTAATTCATAAAGGTTATAAAGTTGTCAATATACTGGGTGGATATCATAATTACTTGTTAAGAAAATAGAAATATACTATAATAATTTATATACTATTTTAATAAGCATGGGGTGATATGATGGATATTGTAATTATTATTTTATTAGTTATATTAATTATTTTAACGGTTATTTCTTTAATGAAAAATATTAATGAAGCACATATTACAGATAGATTAGGTCAGTTAGAAGTTAGTATGATGAAAGAGATGGGTGACTTCAAAACTGATTTGAATCGTAATATGAATGAAGATTTTAATAAATTAAATGAAAAAGTGGAAAAAAGACTATTAATGATTAATGAAAAAGTAAATGAAAGATTAGATCAGAATTTTGAGAAAACTAATAAAACATTTATGAATGTTATTGAGAGATTATCTAAGATTGATGAGGCTCAAAAGAAAATAGAATCTTTATCTACTGATATTGTTAGTTTACAAAGTGTTTTAACAGATAAGAAAGCTAGAGGTATATATGGAGAGGTTAATTTGAAGCATATTTTAGTAAGTGTCTTTGGAGAAAAGAATGACGCTATTTATCGACTTCAATATACTCTTAGTACAGGAGTTATTGCTGATTCGGTATTATTTGCACCAGAACCTTTAGGTACAATTTGTATTGATTCAAAGTTTCCATTGGAGCATTATCAAATGATGGTTGATAAAAAGAATTCATTAGAAGCAAGGGAACATTATGAAAAGCAATTTAAACAGGATATGAAAAAGCATATTGATGCAATTAGTAGTAAGTATATTATTGCTGGAGAAACAACTAATCAAGCTATTTTATTTTTACCAGCAGAAGCTATTTTTGCAGAGGTAAATGCTTATCATGCTGACATTATTGAATATGCTTATAGAAAAAGAGTTTGGATTACTAGTCCAACTACTTTAATCTCAACTTTAACGGTTATTCAAATGATTATAAAGAATATTGAAAGAGATAAATATACCTCTATTATTCATGAAGAATTGAATAAACTTGGATTGGAATTTGCTCGTTATAGAGAAAGATGGGATAAACTTGCTCGAAGTATTCAGACTGTTAATAAAGATGTAGAAAATATATCTATTACATCTGATAAGATTGCTAAAAAGTTTGATAGTATTCATCAAGTAGATGTAGCTAAAATAAAGGAATCAGATAATAAAGAACTTGAATAAGTTCTTTTTTTTTTCATATATATGGATATGAGAATATTATTGTGGATAGTTAGTTTTCTATTTATGATTATTGGATTAACTTTTATTCTTTTATACATAAATCTTTTTACGTTTGGATATACTATGAGAGAATATTTAGAATTTATTTTTACTAATATTGAGTGTTATTTTTTTTATATTGGTTTTTTGTTGTACTTATTTTTATTAATAAGGAGAGTTTAATATGAACATAGTTTGTGATGTTATGTTGAATTATTCAGAAGAAAATCAATTTTTTGATTTTTATGAGTGGAATAAAGATGATTCTTTTTTAATAATTCAAGAGATTCCTATTATAAAAATATCTGAAATGCAAATGATAGAAATAGAGAAAAGTATTATTCAAATATCAGATTCTTTTTTAAATGATATTTGGCAAAAGTCAAAGTCGATTGATTATCAATTTTTTACTGGTTTATTGGTTATGAGTAATGATAAAGTTATTGGTTTAAGATTTGATAGAAATGGAGTATTAATTGGAAAGAGTAGTTTACTATTAGATGAAGAAATGGCTGTTATAGATGAAAATCAAGATCTTTGTGTTACTGATTTTTCTTATACTATTGTTTCTTCTTCAATTTTTTCATTTTTAACTAGAAGGGAAAAAGAAATACAAAATAAACTATTAAAAAAAGTGACTTCTTTTTATTTAAGGAAGGAATATGACGTAATTAATTTTTTATATCAAGAATTATTCTCTGATAAGAAAAGTAGTTATGAACAGTATCAATTATTATTAGACCATATTAAATATCATTATTCTACTCAGACTGAGAAGTTATTAGATATTATTTGTTTGATATAAAAAAATGTATCTACTGATACATTTATAAGAAATAAAAACCAAATACTATACCACATATGGCTCCTATTAAGTGGCCATCGTGATATACTCTTTTATTACCTTCTATTAAGCTTTTTTGAACTTCACTAGTTATATAAAAGATTAGAATAAGAATTAATGTTAAAGGTATTTTTCCTTCTGTTATATTTGAAAAAGAACTTAATACAATTAGCATATAGACATTTCCACTAGCTCCTAAAATCATATAATTATTAAATATGATATTGAATAGGGCAATTACTAAGGATGTTATTACTAACATTATTATTAGATTCAAACTATTATACTTTTCTTCTACCATGGGTCCAATTAGTAATATAAATAAAAAGTTATGAATTAAATGTTCTAAATCTTTATGTCCTATTGAATGGGTTATTAGCCTTATATAAGTTAATGGATTCAAGAGAGAAGAGCGATAACTACTAAAAAAGATTTTATTAGTTTTTCCTCTACTAATTGTGTTTAAAAACCAGGCAATCAAGGATAATACTAAATACGTTATAATTACTGGGGAATTATAATCAAATTGAATATTATTTAAATAATTACTTATATCCATATTTTTATACCTTCTTTCTTATATTATATCTTAATCATCTTATAATTCCTATCTTTTTTTATAGTAGAAATTTGTCATTTTTCTTTTGGCACTCTATATTGACATCTGCTAAAAATAGTGGTATATATTATTTGTATGCAAGAAAATAGGAGATGATATTATGGCTAAAAAAGAGTTTCAATCAGAGTCAAAAAGATTATTAGATTTAATGATTAATTCAATTTATACAAATAAAGATATCTTTCTAAGAGAATTAATTAGTAATGCTAGTGATGCTTTAGATAAATTATATTATAGGAGTTTAACAGATGACAAAATTCATATAAATCGTGATGAATTAGAGATTAATATTGAATATGATAAAGAAAAACGTGAATTAGTAATTCGTGATAATGGATGTGGAATGACTAAGGAAGAGTTAGAAAACAATTTAGGAACAATTGCTAAAAGTGGTTCTTTAGCTTTTAAAGAAAATATGTCTAAAGAAGAAAAATCTTCCATTATAGGACAATTTGGGGTAGGTTTTTATTCTGCTTTTATGGTTAGTAATCATATATCGGTTCTTTCAAAAAGTGTTGATAGTGATGAGGCTTATGTTTGGGAAAGTGAAGGAGCAGATGGGTATACTATTAAGAAAGGTAAAAAAGCTGATAGAGGTACTACTATTACTTTATCAATTAAAGAAAATACAGAAGAGTATTCTTATGATAAATATTTAGAAGAGTATGAATTAAAATCTCTTGTTAAAAAATATTCTGACTATATTTCATATCCAATTAAAATGGAATGTACTCATCATGAATTAAAGGATGAAAAAAAACATGAATATGAAGATCATAAAGAAATAGAAATCTTGAATAGTATGGTTCCTATTTGGAAAAAGAAAAAAGATGAAGTAAGTGATGAAGATTATGAGAACTTCTATATGGATAAATTTAGTGATTACGATAAACCAATGAAAGTAATATCTTCTTCTGTTGAAGGTATGGTTTCTTATCGTTCTTTATTATTTATTCCTTCTCATGCTCCTTATGATTTTTACTCTCAAGAATATGAAAAAGGATTGGCTTTATATTCTAATGGGGTATTAATTATGGAAAAATGTGCAGATTTATTACCTGACTATTTTAGTTTTATAAAAGGAGTAGTAGATAGTGAAGATTTATCTTTAAATATTTCTAGAGAGTTATTGCAAGAATCTCATGGTTTAAAATTGATTGCTAAAAATATAGAAGGAAAAATACGAAAAGAGTTAGAAGAAATGATGAAAGAGAATCGTGAAGATTATATTTCTTTCTTTAAAACTTTTGGTGATCAAATTAAATATGGTGTTTATAATAATTTTGGACAGGATAAAGATAAATTAAAAGACTTAGTATTATTCTATTCTAGTAAGCATGAAAAACTTATTTCATTGAAAGAATATGTGGAAGAAATGAAAGATAATCAAGAGGCTATTTATTATGCATCTGGTTCTTCTATTGAAAAGATTCATTCTCTACCTCAAGTAGAGCAAGTTCTTGATAAAGACTTTGATATTTTATATTTAACTGATTATGTTGATGAATTTTGTATTACAGCATTACAATCTTATGAAAATAAGAAATTTGCTAATGTTAGTGATGGAGATTTAGACTTAGAGTCTGATGAAGAAAAAGAAGAGGTTAAAAAGATTAATGAAGATTATTCTAGTTTATTAAAAGAAATGTGTGATGAAATAAAAGAAGTTAAAGAAGTTAAATTTAGTAATAAGTTAAAAACTCATCCTGTTTGTTTAACTACTAAAGGTGATGTTTCCATTGAAATGCAAAAAGTGTTTGATGCTATGCCTAATAGTATGGGTATAAAAGCTGAAACTATTTTGGAAATAAATGAAAAACATCCAATTAGTGATAAATTAAAAGATCTTTATGAACATAATAAAGATGAATTTAAAAAATATACAAAAATATTATATAGTGAAGCACGTATTATTGCTGGATTACCTATTGATAATCCTACTGAAATTAGTAAACTAATATGTGATGTATTAGCTAAATAGAGACTCTGTCTCTATTTTTTTGTCAGCATGGACATATTGAGTATTTTATAGTATAATGTGTTTGAGGTGATTTAGATGGCTACTCGTAAAAGTATGACATTACCTATTATTATTACATTTATTATTATTGCGATTATAGTATACTTATTTACTACAATTAAGCAGACTGAGATTGTATGTTCTATGTCTAAAACTTTTGATTCGGATATTCGTTTGACTGAAAATATTACTACTACTCTTGATGGAAAAAAAATAACTGGTATGCATGTAATTAAGACAATTGTTTTACCTGAAAGATTTGCTGATGAAACACATTTAAATAGTATTAAGTATGCTCTTGATAATACTTTAGAGTATTTAGGAAATAAAGTATATTATACGATTAGTAATGATCGTATTATTGTAGAAATAAAAGTTGATAAAAATGAAGTGTTATTACTAAATAATATTCAATTCATAGTTAATGATGATTTACAAGTAGAAATTGATTCTAATACGAAGAGTAGTAATGTTATAACTTTAGCAGTTGGGGATAATTATTCTGATGGTGAATTCATGAAACGATTAAAAAATAATGGATATCGTTGTAAATAAATGGATTATAATAAAATTGAAGAAATTGGAAATGAATTAGATTTTGTCAGTAATTCTTTTCAAACAATTGGAAATAACTTATTATTAACGGTTCATGAAATAGAAGTATTAGATTTGTATCATATTCCTTATCAAAATTGTAAGAGTTTAAAAGAAATTTTATTTTATATAGAAGATACTATTTGTGATATGGATATTGTTGATGAAGAGTTAGATGTAGTGTCTAAATCTATTGCTGAAAGAGATTATTATCAAAACACCAATAAATAATTGGTGTTTTATGTTATAATGAAAATGGTGATATTATGGAAGAATATTTAGAATTTGCAATTTCTATTGCTAAATATGCAGGAAGTAAGATTAGGGAAGGTTTTTCTAATGAATTAGATTTTAATTATAAAAGTGATAAAACAGTAGTTACTGAAATTGATAAAGACATTAATCATTATCTGATACAAAAAGTTATGGATAAGTATCCAGAACATGCGGTTATTGGGGAAGAAGAGTCTTATAAAACAGATTCTAATTATGTATGGGTATGTGATCCTATTGATGGTACTGGAATGTTTACAGCTAGAGTGCCAGTTTCTGTATTTTCTTTGGCTTTTGTAGTTAATGGAGAAGTACAAGTAGGAGTTGTTTATGATCCTTATTTAGATAATATGTATACGGCTATTAAGGGAAAAGGCGCTTATTGTAATGGTGGAAAAATACATGCAAATAACTTGCATCTTGGTGATTTAGGATATCGATTAAATTATGAGATGTGGGATAAAGCAAAATATGATACAATGACGATTGCTAAAGACTTGCTTTCTAATGTAAAAGTTTCTTCTATTGGAAGTGTTGCAAGAGCTTGTATGGCTGTGGCATCTGGATATTTTTCTTGTGATTTATTCCCTGGCGTTGCTCATGGTAATTGTGATATTGCTGCTTCTTCTTTGATTGTGGAAGAAGCTGGTGGTAGAGTTACTGATTTTAATGGTTTTACCCAAAGATATGATGAAGATATTAATGGAGCTATTATTAGTAATGGTATATCCCATGATGAAATACTTGAATATGTGAGAAAAAAAGTATGAAAAAACTAATTATTATTATTATTATTATTATTACTGTTGTAACTTTTATTTTTGCTATTATTCTTATGAATAATAATAGTAGTCTTAAAAAAGTAATAAATAAAAAAGATTATATTCTTTCGGAGGTATCAGAAAAATTAAAGCCAGTTTATAATAATTATCAAATAGATGTAGATAATAAATTTAATTATATTAGCTTTACAAATAAAGATAAACAGGAAATAAAATATAGTTTTTATAATAATACTATAAGTTCTATTACTATTCGTTTTGATTTGCAAGATACAACGTTAACTACAGATGAGATTATTCAGAATATTGATGAATTATATCAGATGGTTACTGGTAGTTTTCATCTTATTGAGAATTATTTTGACGATAGGTTTTTGATGCGAAAAGAGTATTATATGAATGATCATGATAAAAGTTATTTAAGGGACTTATTAGATTATAATGTAGAATACTCTGGTTGGAATGTTGGATATGATTATGAAGAAGATAATCATTATTGCCATGTTGATTATTATTTAACGATGATGTATGATCATGAAGGTTTTTCTGCTTTTACGATTTATATTTCTTAACTAAACGAGGGGTTGAGTCATTTCAACTTCCTTTTTATTGTTTTTAGATATTATCTTTTTTATAATAATTATAGAAAGAAGGCATAATATGGTTTATTTAGATTATAGTGCAACTACTCCTGTGAGAGAAGAAGTATTGGATACTTATACTCGTGCTTGTAGGGAGTTTGTTGGAAATCCAAATTCTTTACATTCATTAGGTGTAAAAGCTAAGGAATTAATTGATGCTAGTAGTGAGCAAATTGCAACTATTTTGGGGGTAAAACCTAATGAAATTATATATACTAGTGGAGCTAGTGAAGCTAATAATACAGCTATTAAGGGAGTATGTTTTAAATATCAAAATAGGGGTAAACATATAATTACTACAGAATTAGAGCATTCTTCAGTAATTGCTCCACTTAATTATTTAACTACATTGGGATATGAGGTCGATTTTGTTTCTTTGGATGAAAATGGTTTAGTAGATTTAGATGATTTAAAAGCAAAATTGCGAGAAGATACTATATTAGTATCAATTGCCTCTGTTAATAGTGAGGTTGGAGTTAAACAAGATTTAAAAGCGATAAGTGAAATTGTTCATAATAATGGAAGAACACTATTTCATAGTGATGTTACTCAAAGTATTGGAAAAGAAAAAATAGATTTTTCTTGTTTAGATTTGGCTAGTTTATCTTGTCAAAAGTTTTATG
The DNA here is from genome assembly GCA_902780395.1 of uncultured Erysipelotrichaceae bacterium. Taxonomy (GTDB): domain Bacteria; phylum Bacillota_I; class Bacilli_A; order RF39; family UBA660; genus UBA3789. The sequence continues at coordinate 18,399 of CACZFH010000010.1, read as the reverse complement.
GAATGAAAGGAATTGGAGCTCTTATTAAAAAAGAAAAGTTGGTGATTGAACCTTTAATACATGGAGGAAAAAGTACAACAGTATTTCGTAGTGGAACACCAGCTACTCCTTTAATTGCTTCTTTTGCCAAAGCATTAAGATTGGCTTATGAAGATTATGATATAAAATATCAACAGGTAAGGGAATTAAAAGAATATTTAATTGATAAAATAAAAGATTTTGATATTACTATTAATAGTAATGATTATTGTCTTCCTCATATGGTAAATATTAGTTTACATGGAATTAAGAGTGAAGTTATGCTTCATGCTCTAGAAGAAACAGAAATATTTATATCTACACAAACAGCTTGCTCAGTTGGAAATTATTCTAAAGCAGTGTTTGCTATTACTCATGATAAAGATTTGGCTAGTAGTAGTCTTCGCATTAGTTTGTCTTATTTAACGACAAAGGAAGAATTAGATATCTTTGTAGATACTTTAAAAGATGCTATTAGTAAACTATCATTTAGGAGAGAAGTATGAAAATTGTAAAGATTAGTGCTATATGGTGTGGAGCTTGTTTAAAAACAAATAAAGGATGGAATCAATTAAAGAATAATTATTCTTTTGAGGGAGTAGAACTTGACTATGATATTGATGAAGAAGAAGTACTTTCTTATCAGCCGGGGAATGTTTTACCTATATTTGTTTTTTTGAAAGATAATCAAGAAGTTGGTCGTCTTGTTGGAGAAGTTTCTTATCAAGAGTTAGAACAAAAATATTTAGAGGTGAGTAAGTAATATGAAAAAAATAATTCTTTTTTTCTTTTTTATCTTGTTAATATGTCCTTTTTCGGTATTGGCAAAGGATGATGAGGCAATCATCCTTTATTTTTTCCATGGAGATGGATGCCCTCATTGTGAGGCAGAGAATCAATACTTAGATACTATTAAGGATAAATATCCAAATCTTATTATTAAAGAATATGAAGTTTGGTATCATCCAAAAAATTCTTTATTGTTGAATAAAGTACAAAAAAAGTTGCATTTAGGAAGTGGTGTTCCAACTACTATTATTGGGGAAAAAACATTTGTAGGTTTTTCAGAAAATACTAGTAAAAAGATAGAAAAGGCTATTACTTATTATCAAACAGAAGAATATATTGATGTTGTTGAGCAGATTAAAAAGGGAACTTATGTTGCACCAAAAGAAAAGGAAAAAGATAAAGATGAATCTTATGATATTCATATTCCTTTTTTTAAGACTGTTAATTTGAAAGATGTTTCTTTAGCAAGTGCTGCTATTATTATAGGTTTTGTAGATGGATTTAATCCTTGTGCTATGTGGGTATTATTGTTTTTGATTAGTGTTTTGATAGGTATGAAAAATCGGAAAAGAATGTGGATACTTGGATTAGCTTTTTTATTTACTTCAGCTTTTGTTTATTTATTAATTATGCTTTCTTGGATTCAAATAGCTGTTCAAATAACTACTATTATTTGGATAAGAGATTTAATTGCTATCATATCACTCATTGGAGGAGTTTGGCAATTTCGTAGTTTCTTAAAAAATAGAAAAAGTAGTGGGTGTGAAATTGTTGATGATAAAAAAAGAAAGAGTATTTTTAAGAAGATTCGTAAGTTTACATCAGAAAAGAGTTTTTTCTTAGCATTAATAGGAGTTATGGGATTAGCTATTTCTGTTAATATTGTTGAACTTGCATGTTCGGCTGGATTACCATTGGTATTTACTGAATTATTAGCTTTAAATAAAGTCTCTGAGACTTTAAAAATAGGATATTTAATTCTTTATATAATATTCTTTTTAATAGATGATTTAATTGTCTTTTTTATTGCAATGGTTACAATGAAAGTAACAGGAATTACTACAAAGTATAATCAATACTCTCATTTATTAGGTGGTATAATTATGATTCTTATTGGTATTTTACTACTATTTAAGCCAGGGTGGTTAATGTTTCAATTTAAATAGTTTACTTCTTTGAAATTATTCGATATAATATATTTTAGAGTAAAAGGAGTTTATCTATTATGGAAGATAAAGAAATGGTTGTAATAGAAGATAGTGATGGTAATAAAACGGAAGTTGAGTTAGTAACTTATTTGGTAAGTGAGAACCATGTAAATACTTATTTAGTTTATTCTAAGGGCGAAAAAGCGGAAGTTGAGTCAGATGAAATTATTTATATTTCTAAAATTGTCCAAGAGGGTAATATTATTAAGATTAAGGAAATTCAAGATGATATAGAGTGGGCAGAGGTTCTTAATTTATTGAAAAAAATAGCTAATGTTTAATAAGGTGGTGGGTATATGAATACCAATATTAATAATAGTAAACAAGTGTTAAATGATGCAGAGAAAGAGTTTAAGGCTAGTATGTTTGACGTTATTGCTTTTTATCAAGGTATTATGAAAGATTTAGAAGTGGTTATTTTTGATGGTAATGATTTAGTAAATAGTCAAACTGAAAGAGATACTTGGGCAGAATACCACGAGTTGCTTAGTAATGTTATTCTTGATACTAATAATTTAATGAATTCATTACTTCCTTTACATGAAAAAGCAAAAGAATGTATGAATATTATTCAAAAAAGAACTAAATCAGACGTTAAAGTTGAAGAAGATAAAGATCTTCATGAAGTGTCTTCGGTAGTCTCTAAATCTGATGAAGGTGAAAAAGATGATCATAAAATTCAAGATTTAGAAAAGCAAGTTGAAGAATTAAAAGCATCGTTAGCAAAGGCTACTTCTAGTTTGGAAGAAACAATTAATAACAGAATAGGAGAAGTAAAAAAAGATGTTGAAGATCATGACAAAGAAATAAGAGGAATTATTGAAGAGAAAATTATTTCTGAGACAAGTGAAGCTCCTGAAGAAGTAGTAGAAGATTCTACTTCAACAGAAGAAAAGGCTATGGAAGTTCAGGATGAATCACAGAAGGTTATTATTCCTGATGATAGAGTAACTACAGAAGAAGTAGCAGATGATTCTACTTCAACAGAAGAAAAGGCTATGGAAGTTCAGGATGAATCACAGAAGGTTATAATTGATTCTGAGACAAGTGAAGCTCCTGAAGAAGTAGTAGAAGTTTCTCCTCCAACAGAAGAAAAGGCTATGGAAGTTCAGGATGAATCACAGAAGGTTATTATTCCTGATGATAGAGTAACTACAGAAGAAGTAGCAGAAGTTTCTCCTCCAACAGAAGAAACAGCTATGGAAGTTCAGGATAGGCCAACGAAGGTTATCATTATTCCTGATGATAGAGTAACTACAGAAGAAGTAGCAGAAGTTTCTCCTCCAATGGAAGAAACAACTATGAGAGCTAATGAACCAACGAAAGTTATTATTATTCCTGATGATAGAGTAACTCCAGTAGAAGTGAATAATGAAAATTTAAGTGTAAATCCTAGTGTTGATTTAAGTCAAAATGAAGTTTCACAAGGAGAAGTAGCAGAAACTACATCTCTTGCTAATGATATTGTGATACAGGAAAATCCTGAAGTAAGTGAACCTGTTGCTAGTGCTATTCCTGAAAATAGTGGGCTTGTTGTTGAACAACCGGTACAAAATGATATTGCTGAACAACCGGTACAAAATGATATTGCTGAACAGCCAGTTCAAAATGTTGTTGTTGAACAACCGGTACAAAATGTTATTGCTGAACAGCCAGTGCAAAATGTTGTTGCTGAACAACAGACTGCTGAGGTTAGTAGTATGATGCCTTCTTTTTCAGAAATTCCAGTAGTAAATGATGGTGTAGTTATGGAACCAAATAGTGAAATAACTACTGTACCAGAGGTTCCAGCTATTGTATCTTCTCAGCAAGTAGAAAGACCTCCTAAAGTTTTTGCTACTTCAGCTGGATATAAAGGTAATGCTCTTAGTGTAAATCTAACACAAGCAGCAAATTTAAGAAAATCTAAGAAAGAGCAACTTGCTAAAATCATTCCTATTATTCCATATTTGGGAATAGGAGAAAGTGATTCGGTAGAAGCACCTCAAACAGTTGTTGCTGATACTACTCCAACGGCAGAAATGCCTCCAATGAGTGGTAATAATTTGGTAGAAGCACCTCAAGCAGTTGTTGCTGATACTACTCCAATGGTAGAAATGCCTCCAATGAGTGAAAATGATTATGCTAATATTTCTGAGGAACAATTGGCAGAAATGGTTAATCAAGTAAGTGTTTTATATAATGAGAAAAGATATGAAGAAGCTGAGGCTTTATCTCAAAAGATTAGTGAATTAAGTAAAAGATATTCTGCTCAAGATGGAAAAATTTTAAGTAAGGAATATTCAACTCAAATGGTTGCATAGGTGATAGTATGGGAAATGGTTTAATGGAAAAGGCAATGTCCCAAGATGATTATCAAGAATACTTAGATAAAATTGCTAATATCTTTCGTATTTCTGATAGTCACAGTTCAATCTTATATGATATAAAGATTAAAGATTATCAGGCTAGGGCGAAATTATCTATTGTTAATATGGAGGGAGAAAAAAAAGAATTTCAAGATATTATGTTAGATTGTGATCAAGCTTTTTCTTCTTCTTTCTTAATACCTTTGGTGGAGAAAATATGTGAGATTGTTGAAGTGCAAACAAAAGATATTGTAAATCTTACGGAAGATGATCTAGTTACTTTTCGTATTATTACGAATAACAATGATTTATTTACTATTGATGGTCTAAGTCCTGATGATGCTAATAATTTGTTGTTGTTATCTCAAAATATTCAAGTAAGTTCTCCTAAAAGTATCTCATCTAGTAGAAAGGGTTCAGGAAATATCGTTGGTCTATTGTTTATGATCGGTTTATTTACAATTGCTTTGATTGCAATGATGATAATTATTAGATAGTAAAGTAGTTGAAAGGAGATGATTTTTTGTGCATAGAAAAAAAGCTAATTATTATGCCAAAATTCTCATCGTTGTTTCAATTACTTTTATTTTGTATGGTTGTTTTTTAGAATTTGGAAGTATTAACAAAGTATTTGATCCTGTTAAAGAAGTAATTCCTATTGATAATCAAGAAGAGTCTATTGTATCTATTACTCCTGTAGATGGAAGTGAAGTTGTCACGGATAGTACAACTTCTTCTCAAGTCGATAATAATATTCCTCAACCATCCGTTGATTTAAATACTTTAATTAGTGAAAAGAATGATTCTTTGAGGAAAGAAATAGAAAAACAATTTCAAGTTAAGGTTTATTATGGAGAAGAAACTGCTAATTATACAGTAGCAGGAATAGATACTACTGAAATTACTGATGAGACGGTTATTTATAATCAATTAATGAGATTAAAAAATACTCTTAGTTTATATCCAAATGGATTGTTTTTGGAAATAAAGAATGGGGGGATTCCTCTCTCTATTTATTTAATCAATAGCTATTCGGAAAATAGTATTACGGGTATTACTGATTCAAATTATAATTATGCTAAAATATCAATTGCTGCTATATATCCATTCGAGGAATCATTTTATCATGAATCTTATCATTATATAGAAAGATATATATTTAGAGAAGGTGCTAGTTTTAATAGCTGGGATGCTCTTAATCCAGAAGGATTTTCTTATGGATCTATTTACAATAGTTATTCTTATGCAAATACTTTTCTAGCAGAATCTCCATTTGTAAATAATTATGCTCAATCTTCGGGTGCTGAAGATAGGGCATCTACTTTTGAATATATGATGGCAGCTAGTAAAGCTAGTTGTTTAAATAATGGAAATACAGTATGGCAAAAGGCTACATATATGGCTAGAACTTTGGAAGCTTCTCTAGATTCTGTTAGTCCTGATGTAGTAGAATATTGGGAAAGATTTTTGTAGAGGGTGGTAATATGAAGAATATAGTTATTAATGATAATCAATTAAATGAAAACGAAATTGAAGAAAAAGTAATACGAGTGAAAGCTTTAATTATAAATTCTAAGGGTAAAATTATACTAGCACATAATAATAATACATATCAATTTCCTGGTGGTCATAAAAATGAAGATGAAACGAATGATGAATGTATTATACGTGAAGTTAAGGAAGAAACAGGTATTAATCTAACTGTTGAAGAACCACCTTTTTTATGTATTACTACTTATGATGATAATTATTTTAATAGTGGACGAAAAGTATTGAATAGTATTTATTATTATCGTTTTTTTACTGATCAGGAACCTAATTTCTTAGAAACACATTATGATGAATTAGAATTATCTACAGATTTTAATTTGTTCTATATTAATTTTAAAGATTTAGATTCTTTTCTACAAATGAATATTAATTCTGGAGATATTGATGCTAAGATAGGTAGAGAAATGCTTTATGTAGTAGATGTATATCATCAATTATTTAATGACTGTTAAGAATAGGCTAAAATAATATAGAAATTACTTCTATATTTTTTATTTTTTTTGTTTGGCTTTTTCTAGATAATTCAATATAAAAATAATCTTATACTATTTTGTAAGTCTTTATAAGTTTACTATTAATAATGAGCTTTTTATTGAACTTATTGTTGTTTTCTATTATAATATCCTGTATAATATAAGACGTTGGAGGGATTAATATGGCAAAAAAGGAAAAGAAAAATATACATGAAATAAATGTTACTATTGAAGGAAAAGATTGGGAAGAAGCTGTTGATAAAGCTTTTAAAGAAAAGCAAAAGACTGTTAAGGTAGATGGTTTCCGTAAAGGAAAAGTACCTAGAAATGTTTTTGAAAAGAAATTTGGAATTGAAACATTATATTATGATGCTGCTAATATAGTATTACCAAAAGCTTATGATAAAGTAATGGATGATTCAAAATTAGAGCCAATTGTACAACCTAGTGTTGAAATTAAAGATATAACTGATAAAGGAATTGAATTTATTTTTAAAATTATTACGAAACCAGAAGTTACTGTTAAGAAATATAAAGGATTAAAGATTAAACCTGAAAAAGTAAATGTAACTGAAGAAGAGATTAATCATGAACTTGGACATTTACTTGAGAGATATACAGAATTAGTAACTAAAGAAAAGGGTAAAGTTGAAGATGGAGATGTTGCTATTATTGACTTTGAAGGATTTAAAGATGGAGTAGCTTTTGATGGTGGTAAAGGTGAAAACTATTCTTTAGAAATTGGATCTAATACTTTTATACCTGGTTTTGAGGATGGCGTAAAAGGAATGAAAACAGGTGAAGAAAAAGATTTAGAACTTACTTTCCCAGAAGATTATGGAGTAGCAGATTTAGCAGGTGCTAAAGTAGTATTTAAAGTAAAAGTAAATGAAATTAAACAAAAACAAACTCGTGAATTAGATGAAGATTTCTTTGAAGACTTAGGTATGGAAGGAATTGATACTGAAGAAAAATTAAAAGAAGAGATTAAAAACTCTATTCAAGCTCAAAAAGAGATGGAAGCTGAAAATAAATATGTAGATACTATTTTAGAAGAAGTTTCTAAGAATGTTGAAGTTGATATTCCTGAAGAATTAGTAGAAGAAGAAATTAATCGTTTAATGGGTCGTTTTGAAGAACAAATGAAAATGCAAGGAATTTCATTAGATGTTTATTACCAATTTACAGGTTCTGATGAAAAAGCTTTAAGAAGTCAAATGGAAAAAGAAGCTTATAAGAATGTTCTTTATCGTTTTATGCTTGAAGAAGTTGGAGTACTAGAAAAAGTTGAAATTAGTTTAGATGATGCTGAAAAAGAAGCTGAAGAAATTGCTAAAAAGTATCAAATGAGTAAAGAGGATTTCTTAAAAGAATTTGGTGGTATTGATTTAGTTCAATATGATTTAAAAATGAGAAAAACAATCGATTTATTAAAAGAATTGAATAAATAGGAAGATTATTCTTCCTTTTTATTTTTGGTTTACAAATAATAATAATTACTCTATAATTAAAGTAGTATAGGGTAGTGTATGAAAACGAAAAAAAGAAAGAAAAGAAGAAGAAAACTACATACAAGAAAAATATTTCTACTAAATAGTATTTTAGTAGTTTTTATGTTCTTAGGAATAGGTTATTCTATGTTTAGTACAGAATTAACAATTAATGGAAATACCAAGGTAGAGGAATATTTGGAACCAACTCTTTATAACGTTTTGAGAAAAGCTGCTAAAAATAATCATTATGCTAAAGAGTATGTAGGAGATCATCATGATTCTTTTACGGAAGAACCTTCTCAAAAAATTTATTATTGGAATACTAATTCTACGGCTTATGCAACAGAGATTAATGATATGAATAATGTTATTTTTGCTGGTTCATGTTGGAAAATATTGAGGACAACTGACACTGGTGGGGTTAAATTGATTTATAATGGAGAATCTGAAAATAATCAGTGTTTAAATACTAGGGGTGTTCATCCAGGATATAGTTCTAGAACAACGCTAGGATTATCTTCTAGTACGGCTTATTGGTATTCAGATGGGTATTTTTTTGATTCTAATAATAATGTTTTCTATCTTAATAAGAGAGGAAAAATAAGTTCCGTTTGGGATGCATCAACCTATAATAATTTAATAGGTAAATATACCTGTCTTTCAACTGATGAAAATGGTACTTGCTCAACGTTGTATTATATCGAAGATTATTATTCTTCCTCTACGGCTTATGTATTAACTATTACTAATAATATAAATTATGCTCAGATTGGAACATTACCTTATAATGTTGAAGATAATTTACCTAGTTATGTTGGGTATATGTATGGGGATCAATTTGAAGGAGGTTCAGAGTCATTTGCTTTGAATAAAACTGTTACTTCTACTCAAACAATGTTTTCTAATACTTCTTTAGGAACTTCTTATTGGTATGCTGATAGTATTTCTTATGATTCAACTACTGGAAAGTATTCTTTGGTTAATCCATATCAAGTTTCTTCTACTTCTGATTATCCAAATTTGCTTGGCAAATATACATTTCGTAATACTGATCAATATTATACAAATGGTTCTGTGTATTATATATCTAGAGTTTATAATACAGCTATGTATTATAAGTTATTGCAAAATGGAGATTTACTAACTAAGTATAATCCAATAGTTTTTGGAACTTCATTGATTGATAATGGAGATGGTACTTATACATTAGATAATACAGAGAATGTTAATCTCACAAGTTGGAGTAGTGATTATAATAATTACAAGAATAAATATACTTGTGGAGATAGTCGGGTAACTTGTGAAATGCCTCGTTATACGACAGCTACAGCTGCTAATACGTATACGTATTATAATGCTGGTATAAAATATTTACTTGGAAAAGAAAGAAATGGATTAGTCTTATCAGATACAGTTGTAGTAAGGTTGGATGAGTTGATGCAAAATTCAAATAATTATACAGATTATAAATATACTTGTTTTACCCAAAATGCTACTTGTACAGAGACTTCTTTGAGTATGATTGTTTCATATTCTGGTAATGGTTATAGTTATGCTCCTAATCGTTATTATGGGGAAAGTGTTAACTGGGATGGAACAAATTATACATTGGTTAATCCAATTGAAATTGAAAATTATAATAATTCTAATATTTTGGCTACTCACCATTATTCTTGTTTGGGAATTGGTGAGAAGGTTTGTTCTGCGGTAAGATATTATTATTATGCTCCATCATCTAATCAGACAGGCAATTATATTATTCTAACTAATGGTGTTACCACTGGAGAACAAGCATTAACAGAAATGCTTACTCGTAATAGTAATAATTCTACTATAAAGAAAGCTATAGATGCTTGGTATTTAAATAATATGGCAGAAAGTGATGTTGCTGTTATTGAAGATACTATATATTGTAATGATAGAAGTATTAAAAATAATTCTGGATGGAATGATCAGAATAATTGGTCTGGGGCAAAATTAGAATTTAATTATTATAATGAAACATCTTCTCCGACAATAGATTTTAGTTGTGAAAATGTCTCTGATCAATTTAGTGTTAATAATCCTGACGCAAAGTTAAGTGTTAAAGCTGGATTGCCTACTATTATGGAAATGAATGCTTTAGAAAATGCTATGCTTCGAAGAACTAGTGCTTCTTATTGGACTATGTCTCCTAGTTATTTTGATGTTAATGCCGTTAATCGAAGTGTTGCTAGTGATGGTTTAGTTACGGAAGGTAATCATTATGTGCGTGGGGTTAGAGGAATTCGTCCTGTTATTTCTTTAGGAGCAGGAACTTTATATGATACTGATGTTGGAAATGGTTCTATGACTGATCCTTATGTTGTTGTTACTTCTCCAGTGTAATAAATTGCTTGTTTATTTTAGAATTGTTATAAAGAAATTTTATAGTATTTAATTTACTATAAAATTTTTTGTTTTTGGTTGAAAAAAAATAATATTTCTTTATAATATAGGACAGTATTTTAATTATTTGGAGGTGTTATTTTGGATCATAAATTAATCGTTTTAATCATTAATGATATGGTAATATTTCCTAATAATGAAGTTCGTATTGAGTATGATAATACTTATGATAAACAAATGATAGAAATTGTTGATCGAATTGATGATAATTTAATGCTTATTGTAAATCCTATTGATGATAATGGGATATCGGTTACTTCTTTTCCAAAGTATGGAGTGTTAGGTCGATTAAAGCTAAAAATGAATGTTCCTAATGGTAAAACAAGAATTGTTATTGAAGGAATAAAGCGAGTTATGATTTCTTCTTTTGTTGAAGATGGGAAATTTTTTAGAGCTAATTATGAAGAAGTTATTATTCCTGAAAGTGTTGATGATAAGGATTATTTTTCTATTTTAGTGAAAAGTTTAGAAAACTATATTAGTAAAGTTCCTTATATGGGTAATGCTATTATGAGTCAGTTAAGTGGTATTCATACTTTAGATGAATTATGTGATTTAATTGTTAGTTTTCTGCCTATTGGATATGAGGAAAAAAAGAAATATATTACGGTATTATCTCCTATACAAAGAGCTAAATATTTAATGGAAGATATGAATCGAGATTTAAAATTTGTTGAGTTAGAGCAAAAGATAGAAACTGAAGTTGAAAAAGAACTAAGTGAAACTCAAAAAGAGTATTTTTTGCGAGAAAAAATTAAATTGATGCAGAAAGAATTAGGAGAAGGAAATAATAAAGATAATGAAGTTGAGCGGTTGAGAAAGAAAATATCTAAGTTGAAATGTAATGCTAAAATTAGGGAAAAGATAAAGAGAGAATTAGATCGTTATGATAGTTTAAATAGCAATTCTCCTGAACTTGGTATGGTACGTGAATATTTAGATTGGATGATTTCTTTACCTTGGAATCATTATACAAAGGATAATGATGACTTAGTTAAAGTTAAAAGTATTTTAGATTCTTCTCATTATTCTTTAGAAGAAGTAAAGGATCGTATTTTAGAATACTTAGCGGTTAAACAAAATACAAATAATTTACGTAGTCCAATTCTTTGTTTAGTTGGTCCTCCTGGAGTTGGGAAAACATCTTTAGCTTTAAGTATTGCGAAGAGTCTTAATCGAAGTACTGCTAAGATAAGTGTTGGTGGCATTAATGATGAGGCGGAAATTGTAGGACATCGTAGAACTTATATTGGAGCAAATCCAGGAAGAATTATTCAAGGTATTAGAAAAGCAGGTACTACTAATCCAGTTTTTATCATTGATGAGATAGATAAAATGACCAAAGATATTAAGGGAGACCCAGCCAGTAGTTTATTGGAAGTGTTGGATCCAGAACAAAATAATAAATTCTCTGATCATTATATTGAAGAGGAGTTTGATTTATCAAAAGTTATGTTTATTGCAACTGCTAATTATGTTGAACAAATTCCATATGAATTAAGAGATAGATTAGAGATAATTAATATTTCTAGTTATACGGAATATGAAAAATTGGATATTGCGAAAAACCATTTAATTCCGAAAGAATTAGAAGAACATGGATTAACTAGTTTACAAGTACAATTTGATGATGATGCTATTATGATGATGATAAGAAATTATACTAAAGAAGCTGGAGTTCGTGAATTAGAGAGATTAATTGCGACGGTACTTAGAAAGATTGTTAAGAAATTGTTATTAAGTAAGGAAACAGCCTTTTATTTTGTTGATACTACTATGATAGAAGAACTATTGGGGAAAAAGAAGTATTCTTATCTAGAGCAACTAGAAGAGGATGAGATAGGTGTTGTTAATGGTATGGCCTATACGGTTTTTGGTGGGGATATTTTACCAATTGAAGCTACTTTATTTAAGGGAAAAGGTGATTTAATACTAACTGGTTCTTTAGGAGAGGTAATGCAAGAATCTTGTCATATTGCTTTAGATTTTATTAAATCTAATATGGATGTTTTTCAAATTGATAGTAAGATAATTAGTGAAAATGATATTCATATTCATGTTCCTGAGGGAGCTGTTAATAAAGATGGACCATCGGCTGGAGTTACTGTTACAACGGCTTTAATTAGTTTGTTTAAACAACAAATTGTGGAAAAAAATGTTGCTATGACAGGTGAGATTACTCTTCGGGGTAGAGTTTTAGGAATTGGTGGTTTAAAGGAAAAAGTAATTGGAGCACATCGAGCTGGTGTTCGTAAAATCTTTATTCCTGTTGAAAATGAAAAAGACTTAGATGAAATACCAAATGATATTAAACATGATATTACTTTTATACCAGTTCATAATTATCATGATATTTATAAATCCTTATTTAAAGAAACAAAAAAAGAAGAATAATTAATCTTCTTTTTTCATACCTTTTTTTAGGAGGATTATTATGAAAAAGAAAGTTACTTTAAAAAAAGAAATTGAGTTTCCTACAATGATAGGAGAAATTAGTGCTATTTCATTAGAAAAAGATATTCATTTTGTAAATGAAAATACTATGGAGGGTAAATTATTATTAAAGGGAAAGTATAAATTAACTGAGGCATCTCGTTTGGAGGAAGATTTCTATTATGAAATACCAATTGAAATGGCTTTAGTAGAAAAAGTAGATATCCAGACTGGATCTATTGATATTACTGATTTTACATTTGAAATAGAGGATAGGCTTCTTATTTGCCATATTGAATTATTAATTGATGCTTTGGAGTTAATAGAGGATGATAAAGAATCACTTCCTATGGAATCAGTAGAAATAGAAGAAAGAGAATGTGATGGCGATCCTGTTCTAGAAAATGAGAAAGAAGAAATTCAAGAAGAAGTTGTAGAAGAGGTTTCAAAAGATAAAGAAAGTTCTTTATTTTCTTCATTACAAGATGATGATACTTATGGTACTTTTGTTGTGTATGTATTACAGCCAAATGAAACAATTAATACTGTTTTAGAAAAATATGCTACTTCCTTAGAAGAAATTGAAAAGTATAATGATATTCAGTCTCTTGCAGTAGGTACTAAGATTATAATTCCTTTACTTCATGAATGAGAAATTATTTGAATTATGTAAAGTATTAGATATTTCATATTCTAAAATATCTTTTTTTCCTAATTATTGTCTTATATATACTTATGATAATATTTATTATTTTATAGAAAAGGATGAAGATATTTTGTCTTTTTTAAGAAAAATAGATTTTATCTATGTATTAAGTCCTATTCATTCTATTTCCTTTTATGGTTTATTTCCTTATTATAGTGATTTATATAGTTCTTTGGAAAAAGGAAAGAAAATGATGGAAGCTATATCCTTTTTGCATCAAAAAACATTGCAAAGAGTAGAATTGACTGAAAATGAAAAAAAAGAAATATATCAAGATATTTCCTCTAGAATAGAAAAAGAAATAAATTATTATTTAGATTTTCAGGATAGGATGGAAGAAATTGATTCTTTTCCGAGATTAGATTATTATTATTTGTTGAATAATGTCAGTTTGTTATATCAAATCTTGTATTTTGCTAAGGAGAAATTAGAAGTTTGGTTTCGGGGAGATTCTATTATTTTAAAAAGTTTTTGTATTAATAATGTTTCTTTTTCTAATTTTCGGTTCGGAGAAAAATCATTTTTTATTGATTGTAAAGGCAGTACTGTTAAGATTATAGTTTATAATATTGAAGATTTTTATCGAGAAAACTATTTAGAAGGTTCTATGATGGAGTTTTTTTCTATCTATGAAAAAAATAATTTATTATCTTTTTTTGATTGGAATCTTTTCTTTTCTCTTATTTGTATTCCTAGACGAATTGTTTTTTCTAATGATGTATATCAGAATACAGTTTGTATTCAAAAGACATTAAAGTATATTGATAATACTTTTCAATTTGTTTTAGAAAAAGATAAAGAATATCAGAAAACTAATGAATAAATATTCAAATAATAAGATAAAGACATTTAATTTAGTAGTTATAAATATTAGTATTATTAATTGATAGAAGATAATAATAGCATTAATTATAATACTTGCTAGGAAAAGAATATTATTTCTTCTTTTTTGTTTGCAACTATTACATCTACATAAAAAGTTATGTTTGGTATTCATATGATCACCTATCATAGTTTATTCTTTTCTAAAAAAATAGTGAATTGATTGATAAAAGATGTTATAATAATAAATATAAATTTAATAAGGAAAAGAGGTTTATTATGGAATTAAAAGGAAGTAAGACAGAACAAAATTTATTAGCTGCTTTTGCAGGAGAATCTCAAGCAAGAAATAAATATACATATTTTGCTAGTAAAGCAAAAAAAGATGGCTATGAGCAAATAGCTGCTATCTTTGAAGAAACTGCTAATAATGAAAAAGAACATGCAAAAATGTGGTTTAAAGAATTACATGGGGGAGAAATTCCTTCTACTGTTGAAAACTTAGAAGCAGCTGCAGATGGAGAAAATTATGAATGGACCGATATGTATGAAGAATTTGCTAAAGTTGCTGAAGAAGAAGGATTTACTACTATTGCTAAAAAATTTAGAGGAGTAGCAGCTATTGAAAAAGAACATGAAGAAAGATACCGTAAATTACTTGAAAATGTAAAAGGCGATTTAGTATTTAGCAAAGATGGAGATAAGGTTTGGATTTGTCGTAATTGTGGTCATGTTTGTGTTGGAAAAAGTGCACCTAAAGTTTGTCCAGTATGTGCTCATCCACAATCATATTTTGAAGTTAAAGCAGATAATTATATGTAAAACTCTTCGGAGTTTTTTTTAATTAAAAGCAATTTCTTCGGTTAATTCATTATCTAAGATAATAATATATAAAAAGATGATTCCTGATATTAAAACAGCTGATGTTGCTATGAAAGATAAAATATCTAATTGCTGTTGTTTTGGTGTTTTTTGTTTATTAGTTAAGGAATTGATAGCTTCTTTTTCAAAGTATGTATATACTCCAATTAGTATGATAAATACTATAGCATTAATTGTTCTATAAGTATTCTTGTCTTGATTATTATTTGTTAAAAAATAGTTTTTTTCTTTTTCATTGGCATAAAATGATAAACCTATTATTACTAAATAGAGTATCCAAATATTATTTTCTGTGTTAATTAAATCTAATCTTCTTTTAATATTCTCATTCATAATAAACTATATTCTGTTTTTATGATATAATATGAGTGGTTTTGAGGTGATATCTTGAAAAAACATGAATTGTTAGTTCCAGCTGGGAATATGGAATGTTTATATCAGGCTGTGCAAAATGGTTGTGATGCAGTATACCTTGCTTGTAAAAGTTTTGGGGCTCGTAAATTTGCTCAAAATTTTTCAAATGAAGAAATTGTTGAAGCTATTAGATATTGTCATTTATATGGAGTTAAAGTATATGTTACAATGAATACTTTAGTTAAAAATAATGAAGTAGATGATTTTTTGAAACAAGCTCTTTTTTTGCATAAAAATGGAGTAGATGCTTTAATTGTTCAAGATTTTGGAATGATTTGTTATTTACGTGAGAAATATCCTAATTTAGAAATACATGCATCTACACAAGCTAATATTTGTTCTAAAGATGTTTGCTTATTATATCATCGTTTAGGGGTAAAAAGGGTTGTTTTTGCTCGTGAATTATCTTTAGAAGAGTGCGATGCTATTGATGTTCCAATAGAAAAAGAAATCTTTGTTCATGGGGCACTTTGTATTTCTTATTCTGGTTGTTGTTTAATGAGTAGTATGTTAGGAGGTAGAAGTGGTAATCGAGGAGAATGTGCGGGAGTATGTCGTATGCCATTTTCTTTAAAAAAAGAAAATTCAATTCTTCAAAAAAATCGTTATCTTTTAAGTACTAAAGAATTAAATACAACGGGATATGTTACTTCTCTTATCAATAGCAATATTGATAGTTTTAAGATAGAAGGACGTATGAAAGGCCCATTATACGTTGGTTTTATTACTAGATTATATCGAAGATTATTATATGGGGAAGATGTTGACTTATCTGTAGAAATGGATTCTTTAAAGACGATTTTTAATCGAGATTTTACGAAGGGTAGATTGTTTTTAGCAAGCGATATGGAAATGATGAATCAAGATTCTCCTAATCACAGAGGCTTAAGAATTGGCAAAGTGGTGAAAGTTGTTGGAGATAAAGTTTGTATTCAATTGGATAAGGGAAAAAGTTTACATCAACATGATGCTATTCGTTTTCAAACAGATGGAGAAGGCTTTATTGTCAATTATTTATATGATGAATATATGAAATTAATTAATGCTTCTGATGATATTTGTTATGTTGGACATTCATCAACAATAAAAAAAGGAGATATTGTTTATAAAACGCAAGATAGCTTGTTACAAAAAGAGTATATGAATCTTTCTAAAAGAAAAGTAAATGTTTCTTTTATAGTTAAGGCTTTTATTGGAGAAACATTACAAATAGAAATTCATGATGGGGCTAATTGTTTTATTGAACAAGGAAATATAGTTGAAAAATCAATGAATGCACCTATTTCAAAAGAATCTATTATGAAACAACTTGGAAAGTTAGGAGATAGTCCTTTTATTTGTACTTCTTTTGATGTTCAGATGGATGATAATATTTTTATTCCAGTTAAGCACCTTAATGAAATTAGAAGGAAATTGGTAGAAAAGTTAGAAAATTGTCGTAGAAATGTAAAAAAAGAAGTGATTGATGAAGATGTTTCATTTGATTATTATGAAATATCTGCTAATGAATCTAGTAGCGCTTTTATTCATAATGAAGAGCAATATTTAGCCTGTCGTACATTGATTGATGGTAATCTATATACTAATGATTTAAAGTTATGGAAAAAATATCATGGATTGGATGATAAAATATATTATTCTCCTAAGAGATGTTCTTATGTTAGAAATACATTTTTTCCTAGTTTAATCTCTGATTATTCTTTATCTTATGAATCTTCTGTTGGTAATTATACATTGAATGTTATGAATATCTATAGTGCTTATTATCTTCGAAAAATGGGATTGTCTACTGTTACTTTATCTGTTGAATTAACTAAGGGAGAATTGATGGAATTTATTTCTCTTTTTAAAGAGAAATTTGGTGGAATGAATTTTGAAATCTTAGTTTATGGTAAAGTAGAAAATATGATTATTAAAGGAAATATTTTACAATTAGAAGCAGATTGCTTTCAATATTTTTTGATTGATTCTAAAAAAAGAGAATTTCCTGTGTATTATGATGGGATAGATACTCATATACTTAATTATGAAAATATTAATTATACTGATTTAGCTTTTTCTTCTTTTCATAAACGATTTGATTTTTATCAAGAAACAGGAGATGAAATTATCAAAATTGTAAAGCAATATGATTAAGTGAAAAAGCTATACAAAATAATTGATAATTGTGATAAAATGATAATGTGAGGAGTGGTTTTATGAGAAATTCAAAAGAAAAAAAATCAAAGCATATTTTTCATAATTATTTTATACTATTAGGCATATTTATTGTATGTATTTTGTTTGTTTTATATGTATGTGAAATCTACAAAATAAATGATGCTGAAAAGAAAAAGACTCCGGTTATTGATGGTGTACTATTAGAGATATATAAAGAAGACTTAGAACATTATATTTGGGATAATCCTACAGCAATTATATATATGTGTACGGCTAATGATGATACTTGTCGAACTTTTGAAAAGAGTTTTAAGAAACTCTTACAAAAAAAAGATTATAGAAATCAAATTATTTATTTAAATTTAACAGATGTTAATCAAGATGAGTTTGTTAATGAGTTTAATAGAAAGTATTCATATAAAGTAAATCTTACTACTAATTATCCAGCTTTTGTTTTATTTGAAGATGGAAAGATTAAAAGTATTTTACAAGGAAAAAATAATAAATCTTTGGAGATTAGTAAAGTTAAACAATTTTTAGAATTAAATGAAATAGGAGATTAATCTCCTTTTCAAGTGGAGACCAACTATGAATAGTCAATAGTTTTTGATAAAAAATTAAAAAGTTTTAAATTTAAAACTATTGCACAGCAACGCACCGTAAGTGGGGTTACGG
>CACZFH010000009.1 GCA_902780395.1 uncultured Erysipelotrichaceae bacterium | reverse complement strand
TTGCATCGACGCTGTTTGCGAATCGATAAATGAAGTTCTCAACAAACTTTTCTTTATCGATTCGATACAAACCACACGTTCTTAAATACGTCATATCTATAGCATCTTCCATTGCGGCATCTGCTGTTTCTTTTACTAAATAATAATCAAGTTCACTTCCTGTAGAGAAATTAGTTAGTACATTGATTAATAGTAATGCAATTAAACTTAATAAGATAATTCCAACTGTTAACATTCCTTTATTCATATATTAATCTACCTCCCCACCAACAGCAATATCTTGACATTCAGAAGATTCCCAATTCTTCATATTATTACATTTCAAAGCATCATCATTAGGATACTTACTATGATCACTTAAAATTCCAGCATCTCTAAATAATGGACTTCGATAATTAACAACACTATCAACTTCAGTCTTACCTTCATAAGCTGTATAATTACGAGAAGCAGACTTCAAATTCTTAATATCATTAGTTGTTAACTTAACTTCATAATCTAGGTATTCATCAGAATATACATCATATCCCATCGTTTGAACCCATTTAGTATAACTACTTGGTCTTGATTGATAATCAGCATCTTTTAATACATTTGTAGCATGACTACTCCAGTTAAATCCTGGACTTCTACCGGTAGTTGTAGGACTTTCTAATTTAACATTATCTTTATCAGGGAATAAGTTATTTAAATCAACAGAACGTACTCTAGCAGCAACTTCTTCATCACCAGTTAAACATTTACCATTGCAGCCATTACCATTAGGGAATTCACGATAAATTCCATAGAAACATGAAATATCAATATTCCATCCAAAGAATCCAAATTCTCTAGTATGAGCTCTAATATTATAAGTAATATCTCCAGTATAATTTTCTCCAACATCAGTATAATGACAAGTTAAGCCATCAGCTGTACTACCTGCTGGACAATCAACTATATTTTCAATATATTCTTCATCATTAAATGAATAAGTATTATCATTTCCATATCTTCTAGCATAATAGTATTTCCACCAAGCAGTATTAACACTATTAGCATCTAATGGAATACAGAATTTATGAGCATATAATGTACTACCTGAAACAGGTTCATATGAAATTTCTCCAGTCTTATTATGTAACCAAGTTCCTGGGAATCCCCATTCAGTACGATACATATTATAACCAAAGTTTTCACCAATATCCATGTTACCGCAACGATAGCATCCATCGAATGAAATTAATGTAGTATTCTCATTAGTATTCGTACAAGTAACACTCTTAGAACCACCATTTTCTCCATATTGAATAGTATCCTTATGACTAGGATCATTTTGACTATATGGGAAATATATAGTAGTTTTCTTATTATTTCCATAAGTATAATCAACATCTATACTAAAGGTTGATTGAGTAGTATTACAACTAGCATAAGCAGAACATTTATCTTTCAATCTATTGTATACTTCTGCATTTTTCTCATAATCTTTTCTAGCATCTTCTTCGTTTATATAAACATTTCCTTTACATCCAGTCCAATAACATTTTGCAGAACAATCACATAGAGAAAGAATTCCTCCACCATTACTACTGTCTTTAACACAATCATAGTCACTTCTCCAATTGAAAGTACCCTTTTTCTCTAAATACCATCTTGCAATAACATCTTCATCTTGCCACTTAATAGTATTATTATTACAAGAATAATAGTAACTACCTTTTCCCATTTCATCGTAATCTGTTTCAATAACATGTTTTTGATTAGCAACTTGCATTGCAACATCTGCAAAATCTATATCAGGATTACTTCCTGATTTTTTAGATGAAGTTTTTCCATATACTTGGTTATAACACTTTTTAGAACATTTTGAAGTATATTTTCCACCATCACATTTATTAATACAACGATCGAAATCTTCATTAGGTCCAGCTTGAGTAAATACCCATCCCCAAGAGTGAACACAACGAGGAGTTGGAGTACAAATATCTTCAGGTTCTACAGGAGGTTTTGGCATATCAGCCTCACAATTAACCCTACTAGTAACTTGAACTTTATATTCAAAACATAACCCTGCAGTAGAAGCAACTGGAGCTCCATACTCTACAGAAACAATTTCTTCACATTTAGCATTACAAGTAACATTCTCTTTTACAGTTCTACAATCTGTATTATCTTTATCATCATTAGAGAATCCACCATAATGATATACATATTGATACTCATCTCCACCAATTTTAGTGTTAATAGTACCTATCATATATGATGTATTAGTATCTAAATAATAAGAACTATAATAACTACTATCTGAACTTACAAAAGCATCACATTTAAAGCTTAAAGAATCTTCACTATATTTTGAATAAGTTTCTTTGCCCTTACTAAATTCAATTATTTTAGTAGGATTCTTTTTATCATCTTTCTTAGCTAATGCTTTTTTTCTCATATCACAATACTTATAATCAAAAGAAGTATCACTATATTTAGTTTCATAATTATTACAATCAATCTTAGACCCAACTTGAGACTCTGAACTTTCAGAAATAGGATTATCTATTTTTATTTTCTTATAGATAGGTTTTCCACCAATATCCATAGAAAGAATAATTTTATACTCTATAGAAATAGCTTCTGGACAAGCTTTTTTAAATATAGGATCAATATATCCATCTGGTACTAAAGTAAATTCATAAGAAACAAAACCAGAATATATATTTTGTAATACAATATTATGATTATAAGTTAATTCATTAGAAGTAACATATTTAGAAGTTAAAGCAGGATCTGTTTCTGATAACTTCTGATCATTATTTTTTTCCACAACTGAAACTAACTTGAATTTAAGATTTTTCTTAATATCACTTATGGCACTAGGTACATCCATAGAAATAGTAATCAAATCCGTATCCGCATCATAATCAGCATTGATACCATAACGCTCTTTTAAATGATTTTTATTCTCATTTATAAATGATTCACAAGAATCTAAAGCTTTAGCTGATAATGGGAAAATAATCATTGCAGCAATCACAAAAAGCAACAACCCCATACTTTTTTTACATATTCTCTTCTGCATTGTTCTCATCACCTTTCAAAATAGTTTCTATTTCCTTGTAAGCATCGGTTGTTGTTACTCCATAAGAAGTAGCTTTTTCCCCATCTCGTAACCGACGTCCTAATACATATAATTCAACATCACGATTCAATCCATAGAATCTAGTACATGTATTAAGTGTAATAATATAATCATCATCTGCAACATCAACATCATATTTATAGAAATTATACTTATCAAATAATTCCAAATATTTTTTCATATCTTCTTTAGAGTAATCATCACCAATAGGGAACCATACCGTCATAGAAGAAGGAACAAATCCAACCATGAAAATCTTATACATATATTCATTTCCATCAATAGTTAACTGAATATATTCATTCTCCTTCGCAAAATCATAGTAAACAAAACTCATCAATGACTCAAACCTAGTAAATTGAGAAGACTTCAATTCAGGATGGGAAGATAAATTAAATATATTATGACCTGTAACACGAATTCGATTATGAAATTTACTATCAGAATTCAATGACCATAAAAAACTCTCTAATTGCACTGGAAAATCTTGATCCTCTTCAGTATTTTGGATAATAGGAAAATCAATATTAGTTCCTTGAACTCTCAACCACCCTATTGCTGAATAATCTGATTCTTTTTCAATCTTAACATCAGCAACATTAGTAATCCTAGGTTCTATTTTATAAACCTCTGTTTTCCATCTGCCAGACAGTTTTGAACCTAGTAGCCAAACCAAAATCAGTAATATTATGATTAAGCCACTAATAGCTTCAATAATTTTTGTGTTCATTTTTTCAATTTTCTTTTTCTTTTTCCAACTCATATTACATACAACTCTCTTTCTTTTCTTTATTGAACAACATAAGGATCATACAACGTACCACTACCAGTTGAAATAGTACTATTCTTTTTCAAGTAAGCCACCACACGAATGTTTAAAGAAGTACCACTAGTAACCTCACCATTATAAGGAACTCCAATATCTGTAATAGCTCCTGTAATTCTCTTTCCTAATGAAGAATTAATCAACCAGTAAGAATAAATAGTAGAACTATGTTGAGGCTGTGCACTAAATATTTCAAACATATTAGGAGCACTTAATAATACCTTATATTTTTTAGTAGAAGTTTCTTCCCCATAAATAATTTTCTTTTTATAAATAGGAACTTCAATCTCATGAGAAGTAAAATACTTAGTATCTAAATACTCACTTGCTTTATTATGAATAAAGTAAGCAACACTTTTTTTATCTTTTGGGTCATATGTAATAATATCTTCATCTAGACTAGCCATAAAAGTAACATTATCACTCATACTTCCTAATGTATTCTCAGCAATTACTTTAGTTGTTTTATCTTTTTCTACTGAAATAATTCTATATAAAGCACCATCAATAGATAAGTATTCTCCTGTATAACGAGAATTTACAAGGTCACCGCCTTTAGCTTTATCAACATCTCCAAATGTATAAGGCTTTTTAATAGTTCCTTCTCCCGAAAGAATCAAGGATTCACCAGAAATAGTCATCATTGGACGAACTCCATAGTTATCATTAACTCCATATGCTAAATAATTCTTTCCTTTTTCATCACCAAAGAATATATTTCTAGTAACATAAGCTTCTTTCTTATTTTTACTATTAGCCACCCATGATATCGTATAAGGCTTCATAAAGTTATTATTTCCAGCCTTAGCTTTATTTATATCAATAACAGACGGGATATATACTTTTTTATTTTTAGTATATGAATTACATTGTGTAATATCTAAAGCTGTTTCACTAAGACTCATATTACAATATGATTTCTCAATAATCATCTTCTTAGTAGCATCATTTAACTGATCATAGAAATAAGAAAGCCAATCTTCTATTTTAGAATAACTAACGTTAGCTAAATCCTCATCTGAAACAATCATAACATTCTTATTCTCATCAATACCTACTATTCTAAATAACATATTAGATAATCTCAAATAATTATTATCTGGTTCTCCAACATAATTAGATGTTTCTTTTAAATCAGTTTTAACCGTGCTATATAAAGTTTGTACAACCGAAACTTTACGAACAACCTCCGTCTTATTATTTAGATTATCAAAAGCAGTATAAATAATTTCATAAGTACCTACTTCTGAAGAATTCAAATCATTCTTAACAGAAACCTTAGATATATCCATTTTTCCGTCAACATTATCAACTACGCTTTTAATTCCCGGATCTTTAAAAGTATCATTCTTTCCTATCTTCATTTCTTTATCACCATTTAAAGTAATAACTGGTCCTTTATGATCCACTGAAGAAGATAATAATCCACACTCTAAATAAGTATAATAACGATATTCATTATTTTCTCTACGAACTTTTACCCAACTATTCTCAACAGAACAAGTCTTATGAGTATACGGAATATATAAATCTTTCTTAATATAAGATTGATGATACAATGTATTTAATTTTACTGTTTTAACCCTTTCCCCAGTTGGTAATAAATTGCTATTTAATTCAAAATATCTTTTAGCAGCATCTGTTAATATTTGCTCATTCTTATGAAAAGTCATCATAGGAGAAACAATCAATAACCATACAAAGCAAAAAACTATTACAATTGTAATAATTAGTTTTATAGTATTTACACTTTTTTTATTCTTTTTCATAAATGCCTCCTAAGCAATTTGATAAATATACTTTTTATTTCTTACTACAAATTCAAATCGAATATCAGTAGCATTCTCTATTTCAACCGGAACCTTCAAAAATATATTCTTTCCATAATAGGTTTTGCCAATAGGATTTGCATACTCAACTTCCTCGTCATCACCATTACTATCCTTATAAATAAGTTTACCATAGTTCTTTAAAAAGTCAATCATATTTTTGGCTTCATAAGTATCAGAACTAAACTCTATTTTTAAGATTCTATAATCACCATTTACGGTAAAATCTTCTTTCCTATAAACACAATTTCCACTATGACACTCCTTAGTAGTATAAGAAGTAGCATTAACAAAATCATAATAATCAAAGATAATTGTATCATCCTTACTAATAATACCTAAAGGCATTTCATCACCCATCTTCAAAGTAATAGCATCTGATACCTTAGAAATATCTTTAACGTTTAATTTAATCTTTCTTAAATAACCACCTGCTTCTTGATAGAATAAAACAAACTTATTCTTTTTCAGCTTCTTATCAACTTTATAAATAATAATACAATTTAATATTTCATTTCTCTGCAAAGTCTTTTCTGATTCATAAGCAACTCCTAAATCTTGAAATTCATTAGCATATATTTTACGAGTTGTAACATAATCATTATCTGTATTTTTAATATGAAAGTTTTCCAAATAAATAGTACGAGGAGAAGCATTATTTTGCATTGTTAAATCAACAATTACAAAGCTACTATCATTTTCTATCTCCTGTCCTTTATAGTCTTTATCAGTATAATAAACTTGATTTACTCGGAAAGTATAACCATTAGCTCTATATATATCACCTTCAGAATAACTACGATTAGTAATAAAAATATATACAAATAGACGATACCCAGTAACTATAACAAAAATAGAAAGTATTCCTAAACATATTCCTTTATGTTCAATATAAAAGTACTTTAAATGTCTAATTGTTCTCTTCCATGCTCTAATAAAACTATTCTTATCAATATTTAATCCAATTTCAACTTCTTCTCTGTCTTCTTCACTTAATTCTAAAAACTCTTTATCTATATTGAATTGAAACTTATGAACATCCAATCCCAAAATACGCATGACAAAGATACCAATTGCCAAAACCTGAGCAATAATAAAAATCATTAATAAATCTCTAGAAAAACGTAAATCAGTAGTTTCAACTCCATAAGTATAACTATTAAAGAAACTCCTAATCATCATTAATACAAAGAATAATGCTACATAATCAATAAGAGGAAATAAATACACTTTCCATGGTTTCTTTTTATAAACCAACAAAGATATTAATGAAGCACTACCAACAATTAATAGAAAAATAGTAAATAACAATAAAAAAGTGATATGACTACTAATTGGATCTCTATAGCTATAAATACCCAATCGCATAAACTCACTAACAAAAGAATTAACATCTACCAATTTATAAGCAACAAATAAACTTAATAATAGTAAAGCTATATGTATTTTTCGAAAGTTCTTAATTAAAAAGGCATAAGGTTTACGAATAATCATAAGATACACACTCCCCTATTTTCATCCTATTTAAGTATATCCTATTTTTTCAAATAAGAAAAGAGTGTTTTAAAAAAAAAATAAGCTTATGCTTATTATTTAACGAGTAATAGAATAATCATATCATTCTTATGATAATTCATAAAAAAAGAGTGATTCAAATGAAGAACAATATCCTTTCCCTGCAATTGATAAGAGATGTCCTCTTTCTTACCTTGACTTAATAATTCAATTTTTTTTAAAAGATATGGATATTTACTTTGATTATCCATAATAATTTTAACTGTAAATAATTCAATTGTCGAAATATCTTTATAATGATAGATACTATCCAAAATATGAGTATTAATGTCTAGAGTCGTATTCCTAACTCTTTTGCCAATCTGAATATGATATTCTATGCCAGTAATAATATTCTCTTCTCGAATTGGAATTGCTTCCTCAGAAATCGAACTATTTATATTAGAAGGTTTTTCTAAAAAAACAAATAATAGTAATAATAAAGAAAAAAAAATAATAATAGAATAATTTTTCATAAATCCTCCAAAAAAAAACTTACTCTTTAAGAATAAGTTATTATATAATCAATATTTGTCGAATTTTAATTAATGTCAATTATTTCTACTTGATAGCTTCCATTAGGGCTCTCTACAGTAACAATATCTCCAACTTTATGATCAAATAATGCTTGAGCAATTGGACTTTCATTTGAAATTTTACTTTCAAAAGGATCAGCTTCCTGACTACCAACAATTTTATACTCATCTTCTTCATCATCATCTACATATTTAATAGATACTGTATTACCAATTCCTACTTTATCAGTAGCAACTTCAGTAATTATAGAAACATTTTCTAACATTTTTTCTAATTGCTTAATACGAGCTTCAATTTGAGCCTGTTCATTTCTAGCAGCATCATACTCAGCATTTTCTGATAAATCACCTAAAGATCTAGCTTCTTTAATTGCTTGAACATTTTCAGGACGACGTACATTTATTAAATTATCCAACTCTTTCTTTAGTTCATCTAATCCATCTTGAGTTAAATAAACAACATTTTTATTTCCCATTTTAATCACCTCAAATAATTTATTATTTTAATATGAAATCACTAGACTCAACTTGCCATAGTGTATCACATATTTTTTTCTTTTTCAATAGTAATTTTTTAGTTTCCAATTTTATAATTATTAAACCAATAAAAAAACAACAAATATCAATCTTTTATTTCAAAGAATAAAGGATTATTCCTAAAAATTCCTTTCCAACAAAAGTAGACATATTATATCATAATATCCCAAAAAAAGCAATATATACTTGATTTTTCAAATCATTTTTTTATTCTATTACCATTGAAATCCTTAATATAATTAGTGTCATAATTAGAAGAAAACTGATTACCATTATAATCTAATAATGGAGCATAAACAGTTCCTTCAAAACTATTTTTTATATCCCACACTGTCATCATTTCAGTAGCAAAAAAAACACTATCAATAGCACTAATATGATAAGATGATATATCAATAATATTTCCAGATATTTTAGAATGACAAATATTAATATTCTTAGTACCACATAAAGATATTTTATGCCCATAAGCTTCAATATGAGAATCAATAATATCTATTCTTTCCCCATCAAGTTTAAATATTGAATCCTCGTCATAATCTATCATATCAAAGCAATCATAATTACCATCATTTTTTATCACAATATTTCCAGAATGATAATCACCAGTAACAAAAAAACCCTTAGAATAATTATTATTTTCCAAAACAATATTACCCTTATTAAATATATTTAAATGACTATTAAAAACACAATTCTTAAAGAAAACCTTGGCTCCCTTCCCAATAGTACAATTGATATCTTTATGAAAAATAATTCCATCAAAAATAAAATGAATTGGCAAAATAGATTTTAGATGATTAAAACGATATTTATAAACTCCATCTAAATGATAATTATAATCAATTAAATCATGGAAAATATATACAGTAGGAATACCATCTGTCATAAAAACATTTCCCATATTTTCATATTTCTTTTTTACTATTTTTTCTATTTGCCTATTATTATATATATCTAAAAGATTCATAAATTATTATATTAATATCCTTCCTAATGATATGAAATAAATTTTTCTAGCTTTCATTTCTTCATTTACCACACATGTCGATAAATCTTCATGATTATAAAAATATATAGGAGAATCTACTTTACCATTAAAATCATTATTTCTATTTTCAATTGCTACTCCAAAATTAGATTGTATTAAACAATCATTTGCCTGCATACTTAAGGACTTAATAATAATCTCACTATCTGATATTATTTTAGAGTTCTCCATAATCAATTGCTTAGTAATAGTCTTAAATTTAGAAACTTTCAAATTAGTGTTAACTATTTCTAATTTATTACATTGAATAGAAACATCTCCATTATCTACATAATTAAAACTACCAATAGAATAATCATTTTGTATAGTAACATCTCCAGAACATAAATCTGTCGTTACAAAAAAACCATAATTATAATAGTTATTAATTAGTTCTAAGTTAACAGAATTAAAAAAAACAACTTTATCATCAAAAACACAATTCTTAAAAATTACATTTGCCCCATTTCTAATAGCAACAATAATACTTTTATGAAAAGTAATATTCTCAAAAATAAAAGTAACAGGCTCAATTGAATAACTATGGTTTTCTCCAATTGAAAACATACCAGCACAGAATAATATATCTTTATCACTAACTAACTCTAAAGAAGCATAAACTGTTATATCTTCATCATTAATAACTACCTTTCCTAGATCTTTATATCTTTTATTAATAAAACTTTCTCTATTCTTTTGTTTTATAATATCCAATATAGCCATAATGAACCTCCCTCAAACTATTTGATTAATAATTTCCCTACTTTTTGAGATTCTAATTCTCTTTGAAAAGAAAGAATCTTTTCTTGATTTTGCTGATTAAGAGAATCTCTTATTTGCCGTAATACATTTACAAAATCTTTTCTGGCATTATTTTTTTCAACAACCACCTTCGGTGATAAATCATCATTATTATAAAAATATATTGGAGCCTCTACTTTTCCATCAAAATTTAAACATTTATTTTCAATCATTACTGCAGATTTAGACTGTATTAAACAATCTTTTGCTTGTATTCTATTAGCATTTATAGAAATATCACCTTCTGATACTATTTTTGAATTCTTCATAATCATTTCTTTACTGATAATAATTGCCTAATTTACATGTAGATTAGAAGAAATAATCACAACTTCATCTGAATAAATTTTAAGTTTTTTAAATAGTTGATCATCAAAGCAATTTTTCATTTCGTCATTTTTAATTGTACATTTACTATCTACATCAATAATAAAGTGTTGAGAAGTTGGATATACACAAAGAGATCCACAATAACGATTATTATCCAAAGTAGTATTAGCTCCTTCATTATAAATATCCACATCTGCTTCAAAAAAACAATGAGAAATACATATATTACCAAAAATTGGAAAGGTAAAATAAACATCATCTGAGAAAGTCAATCCATCTATAATATAATGAATTGAAAAGTCTTCAAAAGCATCACACATCTCAGTATGACTTACAAGATGATCAATATCATATAACCAATTAAAATTAATATGTCTCTTTCCCTCTACAAATTTCTGAGAAACATAAACCATAATTTTCTTATCTTGCTCAACAACCTTACCATAAGAACCAAAATTTCTTTCTAAAAGTGCTTTTTTTTCTTTAATTTTTTTTTGCATAAAAAAGTCTTGTAGTCCCATAACATAGCCCCCAAATGTAATTGCTATAATACCATAAAACAAAAATAAAGACAAGAATTTACTTGTCTCTATAACTATATTTATAATAATTATTTCATATTCTTATTAATTTCTTTAATAAAGAACTCATCTGTCATACCAGCTATAAAATCAATTACCTTTCTTTTATCAGAAGTATAATCCAAATAAGAAGAACATTGCTCGTTTAAAAAGATTTTATAAATTATACTATCCATATTCTTATTTTCCAAATCATTTAAATAGCACTCATAAATACAATTCATACCCTTTGTATAGAACTCTTTTTCCTCTAAACTTAAACTATATTGATAAATATATTGATAATTAAAATTCTTTAATTTTAGCAATGCATCATATACTTTTGGACTCATTTCTATATAAGGCTTACCCATACTATGTTCAATAATATCTAAAATAATTGTATTAATAATATCTTTATTAGTAGTACCTAATACAGAAGTAATTTCATTAGGAATATCTTCTCTTTTTATTTTACCTATCATAATAGCATCTTCAATATCTCTTCCAATATAACCAATAACATCACTAATTCTAACAACACATCCTTCTAAAGTCATAGGATGATTTTTATTAGCTTTTTTAAGATCATAGTAAGCTTCTTCATATTCTTTTAAAAACTCTTCCTTAGTCTTAGCAACAGGCTCATATATAGCATTCAAAATTTCTCCATTATGACACATAATTCCATCTAAAACTTGAATAGTTAAGTTTAATCCTTCTCCATAATGTTCTACATTCATTAAATGCCTTACACTTTGAATATTATGAGCAAAATATTCTCCTAATTCTCTTCTTGAAATATCGTTTAGAATAGCCTCTCCAGAGTGACCTAATGGTGTATGCCCAATATCATGTCCTAATGCAATAGCTTCAATTAAATCTTCATTTAAAGATAAAGCCCTTCCTATTGTTCTAGCAATTTTACTAACAAATTGAACATGCGTAATTCTCTTACTAATATGATCATTTTCAGATTTAGTAAATACCTGAGTCTTATCAAGATATCTAGTATAACTTAATGAATAAATAATACGATCAATATCTCTAAAGAATGCTGGCCTTATATCCTCATTATCTTCTCTAAGTCTAATAGCATCACTCGTTTTAGTAGCATATTTACTAAGATCTTTTTCTTTCTTTAAAAAATTTTTTTTAGCTTCTTCTATATTATTCATTTTATTTTCCTTTACTTAATACTTTTTTTCCAAATGTTTTTTCATAAAATTCCTTTTCATAATCAAAGTCTATTCCTTTTTCTTGGATTTCCTTTAAATATTTATACCATATTTTGCTTTGAGGATCATATTCTTTAATATCTTCTTCTGTTGCTAGGTTAGCCTCATTTAAATCACTAGCTAAAACTAAATATAAACTATGCTTATTCCAAAAATTACAATTATATTCATTTGGAAGATAAAATACTGGTATGGTTTCATCATACCAACCATCATAATAAGATGATGTATAACACTTTACAACATTAATATTAAAATCTTCTGTTATTTCCCTACATTCACCAATTACTCTTTCAGAATTCGTACCACCATTCAAAGAAGCAGACACTATTATTTTACCTAAAGATTCGACATCACACATTATTCTTGAAAAATCTATTCCTAACAAATGATACAAATCAACAATATAATACTTTTCATCCATTTTTAAACCTTAACCTCCCATTTTTATCATAGAATACTCTGGTATTTCTATATCAGTATCTAAATATAAATAATAAATATTATCAGGATGTCTTGCAACATCAATTTCTTCCATATCTTCATTATAAAGTTTTGCTAATTTAAACTCTATATGTTCTCCTTTAGGAGTAAATAATTCTATTTCATCTCCTATTTCAAAATAATTTCTTTCATAGAATTTAACTAACTTAGTTTCTTTATCATATTCAATTACTTGCCCTAAATAATCTTGATTAGATACTTCACTTCGTCCCGAATAATACTGATCTGTATAATCTGCCTCTTTTTTAAAATAATGAGTAGAAGTTTCCCTATTAGCAACTCGATCAAGTCTCTCTTCTAATTTTTTCATTTTATTAGGAGTTAAAGAATGATCATAATAACCATCAATAATCTCTCTATAAGCTCCTATAACAGTTGCTAAATAATAAAGTGATCTCATTCTTCCTTCTACTTTAAAACTCTTAACACCTATCTCAATCAAATCACCAATATACTCAGCCATATTCATATCTTTTAGAGCCATTGTAAAATCTTTCTCTTCACCATTTTGAAAAGAAAAACGGCATACTTGAGCACAACCTCCTCGATTAGCATCTCTATTAGTTACATAGTTAGACAAAGCACATCTCCCACTAAAACAAGTACACATAGCCCCATGAATAAATACTTCTATATCTACCCCAACTTTTTCCACAATCTCAGCAATTTGTTTCTTACTTAATTCTCGAGCTAAAACAACTCGATCTACCCCCTCTTTTTCAAAAAACTCAATAGCTTTATAATTACTAGTAGAATTTTGAGTAGATAAGTGCACTTCTACTTGTGGAAAATTAGTTTTAATATATGAAATAATAAAAGGATCACTTACTATAAAAGCATCTATTCCACAATCAACAACATCTTGAATATATTTTTCCACATCAGCCATATCTTCATTATGAAAAACAATATTCAAAGTTAAATGAACTCTTTTTCCCAAAGAATGAGCAAAAATACAACCCTCTTTAATTTCTTCTAAACTAAAGTTATTAGCATTTGCCCTTAAACTATAGTTTTGCCCTCCAATATAAACAGCATCTGCTCCATATAATAGAGTTACTTTTAATCTTTCTAAATCTCCAGCTGGAGACAATAATTCTACTTTATCCATTTTTTTTCACCTTATAAATAGTTTTTCGAAAAAAGAAATTAGTACTATCCCCTATCATTTTATATTTTTCAACATAAGAAGAATCATTACATCCATTACTTATATAATTCATAGTATCTTGTATTAACTGAGAAAATATATTTTCAAGTCCATACTCCCTCATAATAATAAAAGGCGTATCAATATCAAATAAATCCTTAATAACACTTGTCCCATTCGTAACAATATCTAAGAAGAAACTAGTACCATCTTGATTTTCAAACAATTCATAATCCTGATTTGTTCCTCTTTCATGAATAATCATATCATTCTTCTTAACTTTCCCCAAATCTTGATAATAATGAGTAATTAGTTTTCTCTTAGAAAAAGCCACACTAGGTTTAGAAACAACTTCTACCATAACCGAAATATGACTATTTTGAACTATCTCTTTAATCTCTTCTAAGGTTATTTCCTTTCCCACTAAAGCATAAGAAACCCCTTTAGAATAATAATAATCACAAGTTTTATAATTATTAACCATATGTGTTTGATTCCAAACAAGAGGTAATTGTAAATTCAACTCATTTTTTATTTCTAATACAGCTAAATCATAAAAGAAAACTCCATCAACTCCACAATCATCTAATTCTTGTAAAACCTTTTTCAAATCATCTATTTCTTCATTCATAAAATTCTTATTTACTTTAACAAATACCATACAAGAAGATTTATCTTTAATATCTTTTATTTCAGTCATGGAAAAAAAACATTTGCTTTCAACACTAAAACCTTCTAATGGTAGAATAATCCCATCTGTTTTATTAGTATATAAATTTTCTTTTGAAGAACACTCTATTAATAACTTCATAAAGACACCTCCCTCATATTATATAACTAATAATAGAAAAAAGAAAGTTAAGAACTTTCTTTCGTTGCAATTAAAAAGTCATAATCATCTAATTTAAAAAAGTTTTCTTCTCCAAAAATAGAATGAATTATAAAAGGACGATAAGCATATAACTTTTTATCTTTAACATAGTATGAAATAGAATCCAAAATATTAGAAATACCACGATATTCTAAAAAACAACTATAATCACATTCTTCTTCACTATAGTATTCTTCTTCAATAATTTTTTCATAATATTCATGTAACTTATCATCTATAATATTCTTTGCAGTTTCTTGATCTATACCAAAATAATCCAATAAACTATCATCAGAAATAATTTCCAAAGTATCTAAATTAAAATTATAACTAATAAATACAGGCTCTAAAGCATAATCATCATTATTATCAAGTATCTTAACTACTAAAGAAAGAATTATACCATTAATATCATATTCATAAGAAATAATAACGTTATCTTTCTCTAACAAAGGAGACACATAAGAATCTATGTTATCATTAATAAGCTTTGCATTTTTTCCCTTTATATTCAAATAAGGAACAATCACATAAGAATCATCTTTATTCTCTTCATATTTTGTATAAACAAGATACTTATTTTTATTCTGTTTAATATAATTATAGTTTTCCCCTTGTTTTTGATAATAAATGACAAAAATCATAGTTGAAATAAGAATTATTAAACCAACAATAAAAAGTATTATTTTAGTTTTATCATCTATTTGATACCTATTTTTCATAAAACCACCTAATTTACTCCATTAATTCTCATTATTCCTAAAATAGATTTAGAAGAAGACTTTCTATAATCACTATCTACTACAATTCCCCATTTTCTTCCTTTAGCATGAACAATTTCTCCACCATTTCCTGTTAGAATAGCTACATGTCCATTATACATTACTAAATCTCCAGCCCTTATTTCCTCACCATTTTTTACTAAAGTATAAGATGACCTATCAGCCCACTGAGTATAAGTAGAACGAGTTAATTTGATTCCAAAATGCTTATAAACACCTTGGACAAAGCCACTACAATCAGTAGAAGTATAAGGAAGTTCACCATTCCAATAACCACCAAATGAATATGGCTTACCAACTAAACTCAAAGCATAATTAACAATCGCTTTACCTTTAGCACTACCATTACCTGCTCCAGTACTAGTATAAGTATTAGAAGAATTTTTATTAAATAATCCAAAAAAGTCAAATTCCGAAACTTTTGCTTTCTCACCTTTTTCATAATGATCAGGATTTACAAAAATAGTAGATCTTCCATCTTTATCATCTTCCTTACCATTAGAATATGGGTTTTGATAAGAAACCTTAGATACATGAAGAGTTTCACCCATGTTTTTTGCATTCTTCCAACAAGCTGTAACACTAAAAGAATCTGGTAATAAACCCAATACAGCATTCATAATAACTGGTAAAAAGAATACTATAATTGCCGCTATATACATATTTATAAATTTTTTAGTACCATTTTTCATATCTGGATCATTTACTCGTTTTACCAAATGAATAGTACTACCTAATATCAAAAGAATAGGTATAATAATTTGAATCAATTGAAATATTCTTTTAGCAACTGATAATAATACTACCAAAGTATTACTATTACAACAAGAACCAAGTACCGAATCACAGCTTAATATTTGAATAGGCATCATATCACCACCTCATTACAATTTTCTACTAATAGCAAGTCCATCTCCTATATTATATAATTTTGTTTCATAACGAATATTCTTCTCTAAAAAAGTTTTATAATCCTTTACTTTTCGTACTAACTGACGTAAATTTCTACTTTTTATATCTTTATTTTCTTGTTCTACTAATCCATGAAATTGCATATTATCCGTAATAATAGTTCCTCGAGGAGCTAAGTTTTTTTCAAATTTTTGAAAAAACTTTTGATTCTGTGCCTTAGCAGCATCAATGAGTATTAAATCATAAGTATCCTCTAGCTTAACATCTAAAGCATCATGATAAATCAATTGAATACGATCTTCTAATTTTAATTTTTTAATATTTTTAAGTGCTTCTAAATATCTTTTTTCATCTCTTTCAATTGTCGTAATAAAAATATCAGAGTCTACACTACTCATCATAATAGCCGAATATCCAATAGCAGTTCCTATTTCTAATATATTTTTAATATTATTATCTTTTATATATTTCATAATAAAATTAATACTTTCATCCATCATAATAGGAACATTATTCAATTCTGCATAATCTTTAATCTGTTTTATTATATTTTCATTTACCATAAACTACCAAATCCAATCTCCATTTGCTTTTATTTCAGCAATCTTTGCTTCATGTTCACGATTCGTCTTTGTATAATATATTTTACCATTCTTGTCTGCTACAAAGAATAAATAATCATTATTCGTTGGATTAATACTAGCTTCAATACTAGATAATCCTGGATTACAAATAGGCCCAATAGGCATTTTTCCAATCATTGTAGTACTACGAGTATTGTAAGCATTAACACTAGCAAATTGTTCCCCTGTTAAATCACTCGTCATAGCAACTTGTAATCCATAATAAGTAGTAACATCACTACCTAAATTCATTCCTGAATCTAAACGATTTCGAAAAATACCAACTATCATTTTTCTATTTTCAGTATTAGTCCCTTCTAATTCAACAATAGAAGCCATAGTTATATAATAATGTGGATCAGAAACTATTATAGATTTATAAGTCTCTAATTCTTTTTCCATTTGACTTAACATCGTCTCAATAATATCATTTATAGGAACATCTTTATTATCAAAATGATAAGTATTAGGAGCTAAATATCCCTCTAAAGGATAATAAATATTAGGATCCAAAATACTATCTGTTAAAAACCAATACTTAGTAATTAAGGAATTAATATACTCTTTATCTTTCATTACACTTATAACTTCATCATAAGTATGATTAGTATTATCTCCTATTACCTTAGCATAGTCAGTTATTCTTAATCCCTCTTTAAAAGTTAATTTTATTAAATTAGGATTATAATTACTACCCTTTTCCAAGACTTCAATTATTTTCCCTAAATCCATATCTTTAGTAAAAATATAAGTATCTGCCTTTAAAGAAGAAACATGATTAAGACGAATATAAATTTTAAACAATAATTCACTACGGATTAATCCTTTTTCTTTTAAAAGTGATCCTATTTGACTAGTAGTACTACCACTCTCAACAACAACTTCCATTTCTTCTTTATTACCAGCTTCAATAGAGCTTGCTAAATAAATCCATAAAACACCAATAGCTATTAGTATAACAGCTAAAACAAATATAAAACCAAATAATAATGGTTTAGGTTTAGTCTTTTTCACTACTGCCATAATACCTCCAGAAAAAAGAATGAGCTATTGCTCATCATTTTCATCTTTATCCTTTTTATTACGAATTTCTTCTTGTAAAGTATTCAAAATAGTTTCAATTACTTTCCATTCTTTATCAGTCGTAATAGCCTCTAATTTACTCTGAGGATCTTCTGGATCATAAATAGAAGCATACACTTCTATATTACCATTTTCATCTTTTGTATTATCTGTATAAACTATATAATTTTTCTTAGTTTCATCACTTTCAAAAGTAAATAATACATCATAAACAACTTCATTTCCATTTTCATCTATCATTGAAAAAGAATTTTTTTTCATCTTAATTCCTCCTATCTAAAAATGATTGCAAAATAATTTGAGCTGCGCCTTGATCCAGGACACAAATTCCGGTTGTAGGGAGTTATATCTTTATCTTTTCCGGCCTCGATCCTTATCTTCTGCATGAGTTTTCCCTCATCAGGGGGGGACAAAATGTTCTTGTCAGGGGTCTCAATCGTAGATCTGCCCCATAAAATACTGCTCCATAGCGTTCCCTCCCGAGACGCTGAGGTCGTGGTCATATTCGAGGGTCCTGAAGTTCCCGAGTCTTTTTGTGTAATGCCTTGTTTCATTTTACAGGTTGTTAATCCTCATAGTGATTTTCCTTTCTATGTTCATGTTTTCTCATGTTTCATCACGATTTTGTTTTTTGGATGTGGTGTCCCCTGTGCCGTGGAGAAGGGCATGGTCCCTGTCCTTGATAAGCGCAAAGAATCCCATTATAGTATCCCTACCGGACCTCGTTCTGACCCGTACGACGGGTCCTTTTTCTCCGCTGATTGTGCTCCCGTCTTTCAGGGTGATAAGCCATGGCCCCATGTCGTGGTCATAATCAGAGCTAGAGAAGTCATTAGGCGTCGGATACTCCCTCAGAAACAACACCTTGCTGTAAACATCTTCTGTCACCCCAGAGTGGATGTCGGCCCAATGGTCGATGCGTATCCTTTCTATGGGGATGCCGTCCGTGGTGGCCAGCGCGTAAAGTATCATGTATCCGTCACGACAATCGAACGTATACTCAAAGACTTCTTCGGCCTTTTCATCTTTCATTGAAAAAGAATTTTTTTCCATTTTAATTCCTCCTATCTAAAAATGATTGCAAAATAATTTGAGCTGCAACACTATCAACAACTTTTTTTCTTCCTTTTCTAGAGACATTTCCCTTTATTAAAATATCCGTAGCAGTTTTCGTAGTAAGTCTTTCATCTTGCAAATAAACCGGAATTCCAATCTCCTCTTCCAATTTTTTTTGAAAAGCTAAACTTAATTCTCCTTTAGGACCAACAGTATTATTCATATTTTTAGGGAATCCTAATACAATACCTTCTACCTTCAATTCTTCAACAATTTCTTTAACTTTCAAAATCAACTCATCATATTCTTCCTGATGACGAATTACTTGATAATTACTAGCAATTATTCCTGAAGGATCACTAACCGCAATTCCTAAAGTTCTACTACCTAAATCTAATCCTAAATATCTCATTTTACATTTTTTTGAAATTCTGTTAATAGAATTTCTACTATCTTAGCACGATCAATTTCCTGAATCTTAGTTCTAGCATTTTGAAAATTAGAAATATACCCAGGATCTCCACTAATCAAGTATCCAACAATTTGATTTGTTGGATTATAACCTCTTTCTTCTAATGATTTATAAACTTCATTCAAAGTTTTACGAATAATTTCAGAATCAATTTCTTCAATATTAAATAAACTAGTTTGTTCTTGTGGCATCAAAATCACCTCACCAATACACCTTTATTTTATCATTTGATAAAATCTTTTACAACCCTATACTGCACTATAAATAAAGGCAATATAACATATAAAAACTGTAAAAATAGAAACTATTATCCAACCATTAACCTTTTCAAACATAGAGCTTTTATCTTTAACACCTAATGCCATAGCCATCATAGCTCCACCAATCAAACCACCTATATGAGCAAAATTATCAACATTAGATAAAACAAATCCTAAACCTAAATTTAATAAGATTAATGGAATAATCTGACTCTTAACAACATTTCCTAAATAAACTCTATAATAATATCCAAAATATAATAAAGCTCCCATTAAACCGAATATAGCTCCACTAGCACCAATTGAAATAGCGTCTCCACCAAATGTCATAGAAAACAAAGAACCTATTATTCCTGAAAACAAATAAATAATAAAATACTTAACACGTCCTAAATAGTTTTCAATTTGAGAACCAATTATATATAAAGCATAACAATTACAAGTTAAATGGATAATATCAGCATGTAGAAAAATACCTGTTAATAATCGATAATATTGCCCAAAACGAATACTAGGTCCATGTACCCCATAGGAACTAATAATATAATTGTATTGAGAAAGAAGAATTGGAACAATATAGAAAATAATACACAAAGCAATTAAAAAATAAGTAATATAAGGTCCCTTATCCTTAAAAACATTCTCTAAACGATCAGCATCTTCCTTATTATGCTTATTAATATCACTCGTAATCTTAGCAAATAATTCTAAACCATCTTCATTATATTCCATCTTTTTACTTAAATCAGGAAACAATTTTTTTATAACATCACTATTAGTAATATCATCTTCATCTTTTACATTAATTGCCATTAATTTAGGATTTTCATTTAAATCCTGAGTAACATTATCTCCTAAATCAAGAAAAATACTCATCACATTCATATGAAAAGAAAAAGTTTTTTTCTTAATTTTACTAACAATTCTTTTCGTCTTAAAAACATCAAAATTATATTGTTCATCATTATGTATATAATTAGTAACAATACGAACAACTTCACAATCTTCATCTAAATTCTCTAACCAAATCTCATTTTCAACCCCTTGAAGAATAATAGGATTATAATTCTTCTCAGTAATGAAATAATGAAGTAGTTTCATCGTAAGAACATTTTTATTGTCTAACATAATATCTGTCTCCATAAAATTCCTCCTAAAAAACTAATAATATTATAACTTAAAACATAAAATAATAAAAGAGGAGATGATGAAATGATAAAAAAAATATTTATCTATTTAATATGTTTATTACCCTGGTTTGCTAATAACTTAATTCCCGTAGATTACCAATATTTCAAAGAAATAAAAACACCATTCTTTGCCCCACCAACTAGTTTCTATCCAATAGCTTGGACAATTGTTTACATTTTAATAGCCTTTACAGTATATTCTATAATTAACTCTTATAAACTAAAGGATTTATCTAATACATATAAATATTCCCTAATAATTAATTATTTATTCAATCAAAGTTATACAATTGTCTTCTTTGGCTTAAAAAATCATTTTTTAGGAATAATATCTTGTCTAGTAACTTTCCTATCTGCCCTATTTTTACAAGAAGAAACATCTCTCATGAATAATAAAATATCTAAATTACTCTATCCCTATATATTATTATCATTATTTGCCACTATATTATCAATTTCTATCTATTTATTAAATATTTAAAAAAAGTACTCTTTTAAAGTAGTAAAGTAAAAGTAGACAAGTAAAAAAATTACTGTCTACTTTTTCTATTCACTTACTGGATTATTTTCTACATATTTACGAGCAATTTCTAAAACTTTCTTATATTCTTCTTCTAATTCAGCAAAATGATCTTGGACATAGAATAAATCATTTTCTTTACTTTTTAATTCATGCTGATAAGCAATATCTGCTAAAGTCATAAATCCTAAGTATTTACAATCACTCTTTAATGAATGAACCTCAATAGCATAGTCTGGCATATTATTACTATTACGATATTCAACAATACGATTCCATTTATCTTCTACTTCTTTCATAAAGTCAGAAATAGTCATATTATACATATCCATATCACCAAGTAACTCTAAAGCATGATTAACATCTACACCATTTTTCTCTAAATAAGAGCGATCATAACCTTCTTGCTGAACACCACCTACATTAAGATCTACTACTGGAACTAAATCTACAACTGGATTTGGATTAATTCCTTCAAGAACATCTACCGGTATAGGTGACTCTTCTTTAACATTTTCTGTATCTTGGTTTTCTAACATTTCAACCTTATCCTCCTCTACTGGTATTATACCATTATTATCAAAACTAGAAGAATCTTTTTCCATATTTTCTACACTTATTATCTCATCATCGCGAATTGTTCCAGTAGCTGAATTACTTTCATTTACTTTTTGAACATTGATCTCTTCTGTCATACTTCTTCCTAAGATTTGATTGACTACTTGAATTAATTGCTCTTTCTCAATTGGTTTTGCTAAATAATCATCAAAACCATCAGCTAAATACTTTTCTCTCATTCCTGTAATAGCATTAGCTGTTAATGCTACCGTAGGAATCTTAAATCCTGGTATTTCTTTTAATTTTTTAAGAGTTTCCACACCACTCATTCTAGGCATCATATCATCAAGAAGAATTAAGTCATACACTTCACCACGTTGAATTCTTTCAATACATTCAAAGCCACTATCACAAGTCACAATATGATTAGCATTATATCTCTCAAGTAATTTACAACCAACTTTCAAATTTAATGGAGTATCATCAACCATCAAAATACGAACATCATGTAAATCTAAAGTGGTTTTTACATGTTTCTTTTCTTCCACTTCATTAGCCTCTATTTTTTGATTCAATACAACTGTAAACTTAGAACCTTCTCCATATACAGTATGAACAATAATTCTTCCACCCATTAATTCAATTAATTGTTTTGTAATAGCTAGTCCTAATCCAGTACCTTCAATTGTAGTATTACGATCTTCATCAAGTCTTTGAAATTTCGTAAATAATTTATCTATATTTTCTTTTTTAATTCCTCTTCCAGAATCTTCAACTGAAATAATTAGTTTAGAAACCCCATTAGCATTCACACAATTAACTTCATAATGAACATAACCACGTTCAGTATATTTACAAGCATTACTAAGCAAATTCGTAACTATTTTCTTTATATTTGCATGATCACCAAATAAAGTAGTAGGTAAATCAGGAGCAATACTATAAGTAAAATCAAGACCTTTTTCATGCATCTTAGGAGTAATTAACTTAGCAAGCTCTTCAAATGTCTCATGTGCATTATAAGGAGTATTAATAATATCTAACTTACCAGCTTCAATCTTAGAAATATCTAATATTCCATTAACAATCTCAAGTAATGTTTGAGAAGCATTAACTATATCCTTAGCATTTTCCTTAGCCTCTCCTAAACTAGAAGCATCCATAATACAATCACTAAAACCAACAATAGCATTCAAAGGAGTACGAATCTCATGAGACATACTAGATAAGAAATCAGTCTTAGCCCTATTAGCCTTCTCAGCCTGATCCTTAGCAAGTTCCATCTGTTCAAGCATCTTAACATCAGGATTTTCTATAAAGAAAAACGTTAAAATAGTAATAAATGACTCAATTGGAGTAGTTAATAAAATATGTGGATAAAAATGTTGAATAATAGTTCCAACTGAACCAAAAAATAAAAATGCAAATAAAGGTACATATTTAATCTTATTAGTATTTGAATTTTTAAACATTTTTGAAATTGTTATAATAATCAAACCAACAATTATTAAAGAAACAAATCCAAAGGAAAACAAAAGTGCAGGTCCACTAACTATTGGAATTCCATCCGAGTTTATTTTATATGATTCTGGAAGAATAAGAATCATTAAAGCACATAAGAACCAAATAATAAGATGCTCCTTAACAAGATGTACACAATCTTTATTTCCTATATTAATAACATACAAAGAAAATAATAATGCCCAAGCAATAACATACATTAAGAAAAACTTATTAATCATCATAAGAATACTAATATCCAATACCTTAGATAATAACAATTGAAGAAAATCATAAGTCAAACCACAAATCGTTACTACTAAAATCACACTATATATTCTATTTTCAACTG
This sequence comes from uncultured Erysipelotrichaceae bacterium, assembly GCA_902780395.1. GTDB lineage: Bacteria > Bacillota_I > Bacilli_A > RF39 > UBA660 > UBA3789. Next base: position 48,285 of record CACZFH010000009.1, on the reverse strand, counting down.
TGCTAATCTTTTCTTTTGAAAAATATACAGCAGTAATTAGTAGTAAATATAAAAAGCTTGTCAAAAACATCATACTCATATATTATTCACCTTAAACAATTATACCATAAAAAAATAAATATTAGTATACATGTTTTTCTTATACCTAATTAACGCAATAATAAAAATCATTATAGCGAAAAAAAGCTTATTTTGTTTTATATAACAAAATAAGCCAAATATTTTTTTGGTAAATAACCTAAACAAACTTATTTCCTAACTAATGTTTTTCCATAAACACTACTATCTATAATAAATGTATTGATTAATCCCATATCTTCTAAAGCTCTTATACTTCTTTTTCCAGAAGGAGAAAGAGGAAAAGACTCTTCATAAGACATAAGTCTGAAAAGAAAATCATCTGAAATATCATAATTATATTTGCTTTTAAATCTGTTAACAATACCCCTTAAGACAACTTCATCAGGCTTTTTCTTATCTGGTTGAAACTCAATATTAATAACATTATATGATTCGTTATCAACCTCACAACTAGAAACAGTACAAGACAAAATGCTTTTTGTATCTCTACAAACTAAATCTTCAATTATATATTTTGGAATTTCCATATCTAAAGTTTTTAATGAAATATTACTATTCATACGTCCTTTTACATGAACACCACCAATTTCATCAATATATCCATATACATTTGAAGAAATCCAATCTCTTCCCATGTCATCTGTAATAATAGTGTTATAAGTTTTTTCAGGCAAACCCTTATAACCAGACATAGTTGTCGCAGAATTTGCAGCAATTAATCCATATTCACCAAAATCACATTCAGAAAATGTACCATCAGCATTCTTTTTAAATGCACTAACTATAGCATACCCTTCAGGAAGCATGCCAATTTCATGATTTTTTAAAAATAAATAATATGCTTTATCCTGTAACGGTACCCATAAAGTATAATATATTCCACCATGTTCACAATCTCCACCACCTATACATATTGTAGTATAAGGCAATGATAACCCACCAATTTTAACACCAGATCCAGCTCGTGCAACACGTAACCCTTTACTAATGAACTTCTGTTCCCCTTTTGATGTTGGTTCACCAACTGCAAAGCATGCAAATAACCACGGCATTTTTCTTCCTACTCCATTTTCATGAAATCTTTTGTCAATAAGATATTGTTTAAACGCCTCTATTAAATGAGAGGTAGTCATGTTTAAATAATTAGGTTTATTAATAAATAAAACATCTAATGCAGATTCTTTTCCATATTCAGGTTCAAGTCCAACAGACCATAATTGCATTAAGTTATCAGAAATACAAGTAATTACATCTGTATTTGAATCAGTATGAATATGGGCCAAACCTCTTAGCCCTTTTAAGTCAGGATTACCAGATAATTCAGAATCATGAAATCTACCACTAGTAATTAAACTACGATTTGTATGCATTAACGGACTAGGATGTCCTACAATTGTTGAACCACTAGTATAAGTAACTAAAAAATCAGTATCTAAAGTACCAGAATCAATAATAGTTTTATTACTCTTTTTTCCTATATTCATTAGTTGATCAAAGTTAATTATTCTCTCGTCTCGCACCTTAAACGAATCCACCATATTATCATAATGATAATACTTATCTAACGTTGGCTCATACTCATCACATAATTCAGGATGCTCAGGAAGAGAATCAGCTAATGAAGTCAAACATATATCCTTATAATTTCTTTTAGAAACAATTCTTTCTAATTTAGCATACTGGTCATCTGTAGCAATAAATAATTTATCACTACAACCATCTAAAATCTCATTTATATAATCCTCGCTCAATGCATTGCCAAAAAGATTAATTTTAGCACCAATTTTATTTAAAGCTAATAAAATATAAATACTCTCTGGTGTGTTGCTTAAACAAGCCGGAATTTCATCACCTTTTACTACTCCTTTTTCTGCAAATGCTTTAGCAATTTGATCAGCTTTAGCAAACATTTCTCTAAAAGTTATCTTAGTACCCCTATAAAACAATGCAATTGCATCAGGGTCTTTTTTTGCTCTTTCAAGTAACTCAGCATACCAAGAATGGTTATGATTACGTTCAAGATCAATTAAACCTTCTATCGCTTTTTTACCTTTTTTTGTTCTAAGTACTCTGGATGAAGGCTTACTATAAGGAACTTTCAATAGAGAATCAATTTCATCCTCTAAATGAAATGTCTTTAATCGTCCAGTTTGTTTTGTATATTCCCTTGTTTGCATATAAATCCCCCCAAATATAAATTAATTAATTTATACTATTTTATCTTTTTTTTACTTCTACCCCTTTAATTGCCACATATTATAACACAATTAATAAGATTTTTCAAGATTAACTTTAATATAACGAAATAAAAATAAAAAGTCAAATCTAAAAAAACAAGGCCTAAGCCTTATTTTTCTAATCGATATAGAGTTTCTACACTCATTTTCCAAAAATAATCTGACTCATCATAAGCCGTATGATCAATTACTGGGAATAAATGATATTGATCATCGTTATAACATAAAATACCATATGTACCACTATCAAACGATAAATCATTTACAAATATTGGTTCACCCTCTATTTTAGTAAAACCATTCTTTTCAAAATATTTTTCAAAAACTTCTGTCTCTTGATAAGAATCATAACCTAGAGTTGAAGCCAAAGATAATAAATCTTCTTTTACATTTAAATATGTCTTATCAAGTAATTTCATAAAAGTACGAATAATGCAATCACAGTTTTGAATTACTGGATTGTACTCTTGAAACTTCATAATAATACACCTCTTAGTGTAGATTATACACTAAAAATTAAAAAAATAAAATAAGTATTTTTAATACCTATTTTATTACTTTCTTAATTCTTCTAATTTATCTTTAAATTCCTTAGGTGGATCAACTGTAAAGAACAATTCTTTATTAGTTCTAGGATGATTGAAACGTATAGAATATGAATGTAACATTTGACCAAATTCACTACTCTTACCTCTACCATATAAAGGATCATTTAAAACAGGATGACCGATATAAGCCATATGAACTCTTATTTGATGAGTTCTACCTGTATCTAACTTGCATTCTATATAAGTAGAATTATTAAATCTTTCTAACACTTTAAAATGCGTAATAGCATCTTTTCCATGAACATCTGTAACAGCCATTTTTTGTCTATTATGAGAATCTCTTCCAATAGGAGCATCAATTTCCCCAGTATCATGTTTAATAACTCCTTGAACAATAGCTAAATACTTTCTTTCCACAAGTTTTGTGGAAATCATTTCACTTAACTTTTCATGTGTCCATTCATTTTTTGCCACTACCATTAAACCACTAGTATCTTTATCTAAACGGTGAACAATACCAGGTCTTTCTTTTTCTCCACTATTAAGTGGATATAAATAAAGTAAAGCATTAACCAAAGTACCATGATAATGTCCTGGAGCAGGATGAACAACCATCCCACTTTCTTTATTAATAATTAACAAATCATCATCTTCATATACAATATCAATAGGAATATCTTCAGCTTCTACCTTAATATTATAATCCAAATCATCTTGTACTTCTATTTTATCATCTATTTTAACAGCATAAGAAGAAGGAACTACTTTTCCATTAACAAACACTTTTTCTTCTTCAATTAACTTTTGAATTTTACTACGAGAAATATCTAACTCTGAAGCTAAATATCGGTCAATTCTCAATCCCTCATTCTCTTCAACAATAATCATAGAAATCCCCTCTCTTTTCCTCCATATTATAGCAAAAAAAAAGGAATAGTACAACTATTCCCTCTTCTCTATTAATCTTCAATTTCAATATATTTCTTTTCAGGTAAACTATCATCAGGATTTACTTTAGGTACTTCAAGTATTAAAATACCATTTTTGAAAGAAGCTTTAATTTCATTTGTCTTAACATCTTCTCCTACATAGAAACTACGTGTACATTCTCCAGTAAATCTTTCACGTCTAACGTAATTTCCTTTTTCTTCTTTCTTTTCCTCATGATCAGTTTTAGCATTAATAGTAAGATATCCTTCCGTAACATCGATTTTAATATCTTCTTTTTTATATCCAGGAAGATCCACCTCTAATATATACTTATCACCTGTTTCTCTAATATCTGTTTTCATCAATTGAAAGTTCATTTTTTCTGGTTTCTTGAAAAAATCATCTCTAAAAAAGTCATCATCAAATACTCTAGGCATTAACATCATATAAATCAACTTCCTTTCTTTATCTTTATGTGTTATCTTTTTGGTAGCACAAATATTAATGTCTACCGTAGTAATCTCTTACTACAACTTAATAGTACCACTATTTTTAGCACTTGTCAATAGAAAGTGCTAAAAATAATTAATACATTATTAATATATGTAAATAAATATTAAATAATACAAAAAAAGAAAAATTACTTTTTCTTTTTCTTTTTACTAGTAGTAGCTTTATCAACACTCTGAATTAAACCATCTATCACTTTTTTACTCTTATCATCTTTAACATTCTTTTTAACAGATTTTAAAACTCCCTCTACAGTATCTCCTACTTTTTCCTTCTTCTTATCATCTTTCAAAATATCTTTAGCCTGTTTTTTTATTTCTTTTACAATATCCATAAAGATCCTCCTAAAAATATTATATCACACATTAAATACTTCTCTTAAAGGCGTAACTTCAATCGGTGGATAAAAAGACGAATAATCACCTTCAATAACTCCAACAGTTGTTTTACCTAACCCATCATAATAATGCTCACTACCCTTAATATAGCAAGCTCCCATAGTAGAATCAAACACATAGTATTTCCCCTCATATTCAACATAATTCCACATATGTTCTTCATTCATTACTAAATATGATTTAATACCTATATTTTGAAATAAAATTTGACTTGCTTTAGCAAAGCCAGCACAAACAGAAGTTCCTTTTGTAAAGAAACTATATGCCGATTGATTAGAATTAGAAAACATAAATAAATGATCATATGAACGTTTAGAAACATAATCATATACAAATAATATTTTTTCTTTATCAGACATTTCTTTAGTCTCTTCTCTAACAATATCAATTTCTCTTTCAATTCTTCTAGTACCAAAGTATGCCTGTATTTGACTTAAATTATCATATCGAACATCTAAATAAGATTTATAATCACGCCAAGTACAAGATTTAAAAGCAATTAATTCAGGATGATCTAAATAGATTGCTTTATAAGCTTGCATAAAAGAACTAGAACAACCTTCTTTCTTACATTCAACTTTAGAAGTACCCTTTCCTTTTTTTACATCACTTAATAACTTCTCATAAATATAATAATTATCCTTTGAAATTGTCTTTTCTTTAAAATATTCATCGCTTACATATAAATTATTAACATAATTAGTACTCTTTTTATATTGTTTTGTCATAAATGGATTAGAAGAAACTGGTCGATAATAGAAATTAAAAAGAAAAAAAAGAAAAACTAATAAAAAATATAATGAAATTCTATTTATTTTCATCTAAATCACCTACATAATAAATCTGAGTCCCAATAATTCTTACTCCAGGAATTAAAAACAATTGATTTAACAACGCTAATTCTTTAACAGCACTTTGCCCCATTTTTTGAACAATCTCTTCATAAGATAACTTACTAGCAAAATAAGGTTTATATTTTGTTATAAGTCCTTGATTACTCTGCCTAACAGGAACTATAACATTTCCCTCAAAATAAACTTCTCTTAAACCAAATAATTGAAAATATTCTAAATAAAGAATCACAATAACAAACTGATAAGGAAGGATTTGATAATTATTACTACAATTAGAAATAGATATAGAAGGCATTTTAGAAATATCATTCATTATTTGTTTTAGAATATTTTTTGAAATCGTAGCATCTACCCCATAAAATCTCGAAAATAAAAGAAATTTATTCTCATCCAAAATAGATTCCAGCTTTTTTTCTTCTTTCTTTTTTTCTAAATGAAAAGTATATTTATCAAAGAAAATAAAAAAGAGAATATAAAAAACTGTAAAGATAGAAATTGTAATAATAAATTCTTTTAATCTCATAAATATCTCCTATTATCATTGATACCATTATAAAAAAAAACAAAAAAAATGTAAATAAAGAGAAAAAAGATAATAATAATACCTGTAAAGAATAGTCTTATGACATCAAAAAATCTAGTCAAATGACTAGATTAAATATCATTACATATTTTATTTATTAATTCCTTATACTGCTCTATTAATTTTTCATAGCTATCAATAGATATATGTTCATTTATTTCATGAGCCGTAATTGGTCCTGTCCCCAATATTAATCTTTTAGATTCAGGAACCATACTAGCTTCTGTCAAATAATTAATTGTTTTTGTTTTCTCTAAAAAAATAAAATGTGTCTTCAAATGGTTCAATCTTATCAATGAGTTTTTTCTTTAAAAATCATAATACTAAAAAGCAAATCATTTGTCAATTACGAAATTCTTTTTCTATTTTCTACTACAAGATTCACAATAAGGACAATTTTCACAACCGATATTCTTTTTAGTACTCTTAATAACTAATATTAAGATTAGTATTAATAAACTGATAATAATTGTATTAGCTATATTAATACCTTTAATATGAGAAGCTATCTGATAAAACAAAGTTCCAATAAGCCAAGCATAAACAGTTTGACATACTACTGCTATTAACATTTTCTTTCTACTACCTAATTCTCTTCTCATAGCTCCAATTGCCCCAAAACAAGGTGCAGAGAATAGATTAAATATCATAAAAGCATAAGCACTTATAGGACTAAAGAATCCAAATGAGGAAGTACTACTAAATATATCACTAGCTTCTCCTTCTTCTCCAAAACCAGCAATAATAGACATAGATGAAACAACTTGCTCTTTAGCAACTAATCCTTGTATAGCAGAAACAGTAGAACCCCAGCTACGTGTTCCAAGCATTGGCTCAAATACAATAGACATTTTATCTCCAATCTTAGCTAAAATACTATCCTCAACATCTACTCCATATTCCATTTTAAAGTTAAATGATAACAAAAACCAAATAATCATAGAACATAGTAAAATAATTGTTCCTGCTCTTTTAATAAAAGCAATCACTTTATCAAATACATCTTTTGCTACGTATTTAACACTAGGTAATTTATACTCTGGTAATTCTGAAATATAAGTACTACTCGTTCTCTTATAAATGAATTTTTTTAACAATAAAGCCGTTAATATAATAATAACAATAGATAAAAAATATAAAGAAAATGAAATAATCCCCGAATTTTTTCCAAAGAAATATCCAGAAAATAAAGAAATAATTGGTAATTTGGCACTGCATGGAATAAAAGGAGTTAAAATTGTCGTCATTTCCCTTTCATCAGGATTTTCAATAATTCTTGATCCCATAATACCAGGAACCGAACATCCAGTCCCAACAATAAATGGAATTAAACTCTTTCCACTTAAACCAATTCGTCTAAATATTTTATCTAAAAACAACGAAATTCTAGACATATAACCAGTTGTTTCTAATATACTAATACAAATAAACAATATAATTAATTGAGGAACAAATCCCAGTACTGCCCCAACTCCTGCAATCATACCATCAACAACAAGTGATACAATCCAAGCTGAAACCCCAAGTGATGTTAACCAATCTCCTGTAACAGAACCTAATGCCTCCATCCATTCTCCAATCAAATCAACAGTATAAGTTCCAACAAGTCCTACTGATAAGAAATAAACAAAAAACATAATAACAACAAATATTGGAAAAGCTAACCATTTATTTAAAAACACTTTATCAAGTCTATCGGAAAAACTTTCTTTTTGCCTCTTCCCCCTAATACTACCACTTTTAATTTTAGAAATAGAATCATATCTTTCAGTAGCAATTACCTCTTCTAAATCAAATTCATATTCCTTTCTTAGATTATCTCTAATAACTTTTATTTTTTTATTTTGATATTCTAAAAAGCGAGGATCATCTTCTAATAATTTAACAGCTACAAATCTTTTATGAATTTCTTTCTTAGGTAATTCTTTTCTTATTTCATCAATAGCTTTTTCAATTAATGTATCATATAAAGCAATCTTTTTAGAAACCGCTTTTTTTTCTACTTCCTCCATTAATTGATCAATACCATCACCTTTTAAAGCCGAAATAATAATTGCTGGAGCCCCAATTTTTTTTGAAAGTTCCTGAGCATCAATCTCAATACCTTTTTTCTCTAAAAGATCAGCCATATTTAAAGCTACAACAACAGGTGTATCTAATTCTAATAATTGAGTAGTCAAATATAAACTTCTCTCTAATTGGGTACTATCCAAAATATTAATAATAACATCTGGTTTTTCATCAAATACATATTTACGAGAAATATCTTCTTCAATAGAATAAGGACTTAAAGAATAAATTCCTGGTAAGTCTGTTATTTCATGATTAGTACCCTTAATTTTACCAGACTTTTTTTCAATTGTTACTCCTGGCCAATTTCCTATTTTTGCATGCATTCCAGTAAGAGTATTAAATAAAGTAGTTTTTCCACTATTTTGATTTCCAACTAAAGCAATTTTCATCTTAAATTACCTCCACTTTAATATTTACCAATTCCCTTTTACTAATACACAGTTCATAATCTCTTAAACAAATATCAATAGGATCTCCCATAGGAGCTTTCTTCTTAACATAAAAAGATACACCTCTAGTAATACCCATATCTAATAAATGTCTTCTTATCTCTTTATTAGATACATCTAACTCTATAACTCTTGCTTTTTGACCTATCTCTAACGAATCTGCCGTACATATATTCTTTTCCATATCTATCCTCCTTAAAATATGAAATGCATTTCATATTAATTATAATTCTTCATCATTTAATAGTCAATATAATATGAAGAACATTTCATATTATCAATAAATATGATATAATACCTTCAAGGAGTGATACCATGGATGATATTATTAGAGAACCAAAACAAAAAAGAGCAATAGAAAAAAAAGATAGAATCATTAAATCTGGTTTTGAATTAATATGTAAAAATGGATATTATAATACTAATACAGCTGAAATTGCTAAAGCTGCAAATGTATCTACGGGAATAGTTTATCAATATTTTAAAGATAAACACGATATTTTTATGGAAGGATTAGAAAAATATGGAAATGAAATATTTTTTCCAATGTTAAACATTGATATCAATAATTTTTCTATAGATGATTTCAGTTCATCAATCCAAGAAATAATTAAAAGTCATATCAAAGATCATAAAGTATCACAAAGGGCTCATGAAGAAATAACATCTATGATTCATTCAGATAAAGAAGTTGCTACCTACTTTTATAAAAATGAACTATTGATGACTAAAACCATCAAAGAATTATTAATAAAAAATGGTTTTAAAGAAAATGATTTAACTGAAAAAGTTCATATCATGATTGGTTTAATAGATAATTTATGTCATGAAATAATTTATCATAAACATGACAATATGGACTATGATAAAATGACTACAATCGTAATAGAGTCTATCAAACAATTATTTAAAGATAATTACCAATAAAAAACATATTCAATTGAATATGCTTTTATTTTTTACTCTTTAATAACGACAATATCTTAAAAGACTGTTTTTCTTTCGTTATGATTGTTCCACAAACAAGATCACTGATTTCATAATTAATAGCAATTCTTGACTGAAACACTTGAACAATCATATTATCTTCACTTGTATTAATGACAGAAATAATAGAAGTAGGAATAAAACCAAGTTTTTGCAAAAGTCTCTTTTGCTCTTCTGTACCATTAATATATTGAATGCGAAATTGATCTCCTGCCTTACACTCTCTCAATTTATTCATAATTTCACCACCACATAATATGAAATATAATTCATATTAATTATATTATTATAAAAAAAAACAGTCAATATAAACATAAACAATAGCATTATAATAACTATTTTAAAAAAAATAATTATTACAATAGTATTAATACTACTAAATTTAATATAGATGCGACAATAAATAGTATCCTATTTACTGTTCCTTTTACCTCACATATATTTAAAGAAAATCCATTCTTTAATGGATAAAAAAGCGTTATTCCCTTCATATTAAATAAATCCAATAAAATATGACTTAAAAAAGATATAGAAAAAATTAATACTATTTCTTTACTAAAACTATAAGATATTATTGCACTATAAATAAATAATCCCAATAATGAATGAGTAAATGAGCGATGAGGAGTTTTACTTCCTAAGTATGACATTATTATAAATATACTTATACATAAAACATAGTTAAAAATATTGTTATATCCTTTAATTATATTATATAAATTTATATTAAAATAATAATTTATTATAATACTCATAATTATAATAGTAATTAAAGATGTCATTAATCGATCAAATAATTTATCACTTGTAGAATCTTTTAAATCAACATCAGGCAATACTCCACCTAAGGCTGATACCCCTATTGTTATTAACAATTCATGTATACTACTAGGTTTAATTAGCGATAAAGATATTAAGCTTGCACAAGCTATATGTGTTTTCTTTTCCATATTATCACCATAATAATTATATCATCTAAAATAAACTATTTATATATTATAAATAATCATTAAAAAAATTATGTAACATCTCTATTAATATTACCTTCTAATATAACATTTGGCACATTTATTCCTATATTATTTGTAAAATAACTATTTTTAATACTAAGTGTTCCAGGAGAATTATAAGCTATATTGTCACCTGCTTTAAATGCTGAAGAATCAACATATATAGCATTTCCTTCTCCTACACCAATATAGTATTTACCTACTACATGCTCAGTATCCCTAGTAAAAATACTATTAGTAACTTTAGTAACTGGATAAACAACATATCCACCCCAATTAACAAAAGTACAATTAATAGATTCCGTAGGAAATATTGCTCTACTAGAATTATTTAATTTAAACTCTGTATTTTTTGCAATAACTAAAGTATTAGGATATCTTGCCATCAACAGATTATGATTAATTTTACTATTATCAATTAACACACTACCACTCTCAACTATTATTGCATTTCTATTAGTATGTTGAGAAACAAAACTAGTATTATTAATAGATACATCAGCTAAATCTGCTGAAACTATTCCATTAGCATTAATAACACTACTAACAATATTTATCTTAGGTGTAGATTGCCCACTTCTCTTACCATATGTTTGAAATGCTGCACCACTTTCTGTATTATATGTCTCAACTCTAGAATTTCTCACAATTAAAGAATTAGTACTAGCAGCTTCTAAATAAACAGCATGATCTCCACTATATAAATCCCCATTATTTTTAAAATAACTATTTTCAATCACAGTATTAACAAAATAACCTTGTACTGGAGCTTTACTATCTATAAACTCACAATTATTAATATATAGAGTTTCTGGATAAGCAGTCGAACCAGTTGAAATTCTACCTCTAATTGCTCTTAAAGCATTATTAAATTTACAGTTAATAAAACTTGCTTCTCTTCCCCATACTTCAACAAAATCAATATTACTTGTACTATTAAATGTTTCTCCATGAGGACTAGTTCCAGTCCTTTTTATATAACTTGTAAAAGATGTTCCATTCATTCTTACTATATTTCTAAATGATAAAGCTCTAGAACCATTTTGTACTTGTATCAAAAAATTACCATTAAAGATATTTTTCTCTTTATAAGTCTCTATATTATTACTTATCAAATATGTTCCTCTCAAAACAATATTTTTTATATTTGATTCTAAACACGTTTTAATTGCAGCAGTGTCATCATTACTACCATTTCCTACTGCTCCACAATCTCTTTCTGGAATCAAATAACTTTCTATACTACCATTTGAATTCATAACTTCAATATAGTTTTCACTTAATATCTCTATCATCCAAGTATTACCATTTTCTACTACTCTATATCCTACTCCTTCAGCTCCAAATTCTCCATTTAATTGATTCTTAAAATTAGCAAGACCACCACTAGCTTTAGCATAAGCTGCTTGAATTCTTTCTCTTATTGTTTTTTCTGGAGCAGACGAATTATTATTACCATTATTAGAATTACTGCTATTACTATTTTTATTAGTTGAACTATTACTAGTATTCTTCTTACTATTTTTACCATTCTTATTATTCTTAGTACTAGTATTATTATCTTTTTTAGTAGTAGATTTATCATTATCATTTTCTTCTTTATCAATAACATCTTGAGTATTAATTATATTATTTTTCTCATCATTAATTTCACTATTATCATCATCATCAGATTGTTTACTATTAGTATCATAATTAACATAACTACTAGTTTCATTTTTATTCACATTTGCTAATTTAAAAAACAAAGATACTGGAATAGTAACAATCCCAATTGCTAATAATATCATTATTATAATCTTAATTTTTTTGCTCATAATAACACCTACTCTTCAATATAATAATTATAGCAAACAATAAAAAATAAATGTAAAATTTACAGCTATCATGTGTTAACTTTACAGCAAAATGTTTTTTAAGTAAAAAAACTAGTCATCAACTAGTTTTTAAAAATTACTATTAATTGGATATTTTCTTGTTAATTGTAATACTTTTTCATTACACTCATTTTGTATTTCCTCATTCCCAATATTAGTTAAACTTCTATTAATAATATATTCTATTAATTCAAAATCATCTTCTTTTAAACCTCTTGTAGTCATGGCTGGTGTACCTATTCTTATTCCACTCGTTATATTAGGTGATTCTTCATCAAATGGAATAGTATTTTTATTACAAGTAATATGAATATTATCCAGTGTTTTTTCAGCCATTTTTCCAGTAATATCATAAGATTTTTTTACATCAATTAAAAACATATGATTATCTGTTCCACCAGAAATAATTCTTACATTATCATCAATAAATTTATTAGCCATTGCTTGAGCATTTTTTACTACTTGCTTTTGATATTCCACAAACTCTGGTTGTAAAGCTTCATAAAAGCATTCAGCTTTTGCACCAATTACATGCATTAAAGGGCCACCTTGAATACCAGGAAAAATCGTTTTATTAATTTTCTTTATAATATCTTCAGAATTTGTTAAAACAATTCCTCCCCGAGGACCTCTTAATGTTTTATGAGTAGTAGAAGTTACTACATCTGCATAAGGAAATGGACTTTGATGTAAATTAGTTGCTACTAAACCAGCTATATGAGCCATATCTACCATTAAATAAGCACCACATTTATCAGCAATTTCCCTAAATCTTTTAAAATCAATCTCTCTTGAATAAGCACTACAACCAGCAATAATCATTTTTGGTTTCTCTTGAATAGCAATTTTTTCTAATTCATCATAATCTATTCTTCCAGTTTCTTTATTCACATTATAAGAAACAATATTATAATCCATACCACTAAAGTTAATTGGATGTCCATGAGTTAAATGTCCTCCATGAGATAAATTCATTCCCATTACTTTATCTCCAATATTCAGTAATGCTTTATAAACAGCCATATTGGCACTACTACCAGAATGTGGCTGAACATTCGCATATTTACAATGAAACAATTCAGTTACATACTCAATAGCCTGTTTTTCAAAAATATCAATATATTCACAACCACCATAATACCTTTTACCAGGATAACCTTCAGCATATTTATTAGTTAAAATACTTCCCTGTAATTTCCTAACATCATCACTTACATAATTTTCAGATGCAATTAATTCAATATTTTCATTCTGTCTCTTTTCCTCTAACCTTAGAGCTTCTTCTAATATCTTATCCATTCCCTATCACCTCATATTATATTGTACCACATATAATCATGATATAATATTAATAGATTAAAACATTAAAAAAATAAGTTATAGGAAGTTACAATATGTCAACAAAAGTGTTTATTAGTTTTTTATTTAGAAACGCAAATACTAACAAAAAAAACTCAGCCTCAGGATATATGCAATATCCAAGTAATTATAGTAAACTTAAAAATGAAATAAAAATACAAAAAGCTACTTTAAAGTGAACTTGTCAATAAAAAGTAGACAGTTAAAAAGCAATTATTTAAACCCTAGTTGAGATCTATACTCAATTGGGGTTTTATAATTTAATGCGAAACTCGGTCTATAATTATTGTTATCCCAAATTATTTCATCAATAAATTCTTGAACTGTGTTATAATTATTAATGTCATAATCAATATACATTTCTTTCTTAATCCAGCCATTTTTTGATTCGATTACTGGATTATCTGTTGGTGTACCAGCTCTAGACATAGATCTCGTCACTTCATAAGAATTAAATATATTGTTAAATGACGCTGAGGAATATACTATACCTTGATCTGTATGAACTATTGTATCTAGGTCTTTATATCCTCTTTTTATTTTGCTATTTAACATACTTTTAACTGCTTTATTATGATTTAACACTCCATTACCATACATTGTTTCTCTGACATCTGAACCAATTATTTCATTATTGAAAACATCCAAATAGAAAGTCCAGTCATATTTTTTCTTTTTAAACCAAAACGATGTTGTATCTGAAACAACTTTTTCAAAAGGTCTTTTTGTATTCCAATTATATCCGATTAAATTTTCATATTTAATCGATTCTTCACCAGTTTTTTTATATTTATAATGTTTTGCTTTTGATTTAATGTTTAATAACTTACATACTTTATGAACTAAATTATCTGATACTACCCAGCCAACTTCACGTCTTATAATAGTGTTTATTCTATGATAACCATAGCTTGGTTTTCTTTTATGAATATTATCTATTAGTTCTCCCAAATCTTTACGATTAATTTCATACCTATTTAATATGTTTCTAGTTTTTAACCATTTATAATATCCACTTCTTGATATATTCATCACCTTACATAATGATTTAATATTATATTCTTTACTTAACAATTCAACTATTTCAAATTCTTTTTGTTTTATTTCTTGAATACTACAATTGAACCATCTCCTTTCACAAGGTATCCTTTTTTTAATCGTTCATTCTCGATTCTTAATTTCATTACTTCGTATTCTAATTGTTCTTCACGATTTGCAAATTTCTTTTTCAAATATATTTTGGCTAGTGGATTACCAGGTTTTATCTTATTTTCTAATCCTTTTTTTCCATATTGTTTGTATTTACTAACCCAAGTACTTATCATTCCATTACTAATTCCAGTTTCTCTAGTAACTTCTCTAGATGATTTCTTATATTCAAGTATTGGTTTAATGATTTCATATTTAGCTTCTGCTGACCAATATTTGTTTTTTCCACCTTTTGGTCTTCCCATATTATCATCTCCTTTATTTAATTTTATCAAAAGAAAAAGTAAACACATCTTTTTTTGTGTCTACTTTTATCTTACAACTTCACTTTAAAGTAGCTTTTTTATTAAATAATCACCATTATTCATTACTAGGAGTTTTTAAAACAATAAATGGATTATCTACGCTTCCATCTCCACCACTAATTCTAGCAGAATGATTTAAAGATATTGAAGGTCTAACTCCCCCAGCACCACCTGTAACATAAACTGTTGTTACATTGTCAGCCATAGAATGCAACACACCTATATAATCCAATTGAACACTAATTAAAGAAGGAGTCATTGTCCACCAAACTTTTCCATTATATAAATAATTAGATTCATCATCTTGATTCCAAGCAAAACCAGCAAGCATTGCTTCATCTAATGTAATTAAACCAATAGGATAACGAGCCAATCCATTACCATTTTCTTCACTTGTAGTAAATCTATCATTTCTATTAGTACAAGTTAATTTAGGAGTTCCATTCATAGCTCTATAAAGCCCTCCAAAAAACACTTTATCATCAAGGCTTCCATGTTTATTCCATGCCCCATAAGAACCAATTGTTCTATCATTACACCATTCTGTATCTTCCAATAAATCTGTTTCTTCAACAAGATTACTTTCAAACCAATTCTCAACAACAGTTTTTATATTTGAATCAACAGTATTAGATGAATTAAATAAATCTTTTTCTAATGCCTTATCAATTGTATCCCCACTATCAAGAATAATATAATACAGATAGCCACCACGAGTCATATAAACATAATTAACGGTTGTACACTCATCATTTTCTGTTTTAAAACAAGAATAATGATGATTTTGAAGATTCTCATCCACAGCATTTGCTAAATTAGCATCTTTAATATACTTTTCATTATTAAATATATATTTCCCATTCTCATATGAAACATCTTCTGCAAAAACAGCACCATTAGGAATAGCAGTAATCTTTATATTCTTAAAAGCATGACCCGCTTGATAAGCATAACCAAAATAACTAAGATTGCCTGATAAGCCCCACTTAACTCCTGATGATATTAATGTATCATCACCATTATTATCACAACTACCATTCTCAGAAACTCCATTATAAATTAGTTTTACTCCACCAGTTGAAGTTGTTCTCAATATTTTCCAACAAAAGCCACCAAATAAAACATTGTTATTAGTGACATTCCCACGATAATAATAAATAGGATATTGATCATTTTCTGTACCACTACGAACATAGATACCCTTTCCATTAGAATCACTCGAAGGAGCTGAGAAATCAATTCCTCGATTAGAAGAAACATTCTTGCTTGAAATATTATCTAATAAAGAATCATCACCACTAACGTGATAAAAAGTACGTCCATTATATTCTTCAATTTCAACATTAGCCTCAACATTTATTTCATAATCACATAAACAATAAGCACTAATTGGAACTAATGCACATAATATTAAAAGAATAATATTAATAGCTTTCTTGTTCTTACCAAATAAATAGCAAAAAAGTAAAACAATAGCAATTAATAAAATATATCCAAAAACAGCCACACCTGTATTTGGATTAACTAATGAAAACTCTTTTAGAGTTGTTATTATTTTTTTCTGCTCATGAAAAACCCCATTATCAAAAGAATTTGCAGATACTTTCTTATTATATTGAACAAGCATATGTACTTCTATAGTTTGATGAGGATTAATTACTTTATTATTTTTTATGTCAAAGCTATAATTAATAAAACTACTATTTACTACCAAACTATTTGGATTAAATTGATAGGTTTCATCAGTATTATTTTTAATTGTTACTTTATAATTAGCGTAATCTCCTACTTCTTTCATTTTTAAATTTAACTTAATAATATTATCATCCACTGATGGAGGAGATAATTCTTCCACTTCTTCACTCAATTTTTCTAAAGAAACCTCTTTAATAACAATACCATTTGAATCACATGATTCAGCACCTACTCCAAGAGGAAATAAAAATAATATAATAATCAAAAAAAATAATTTCTTCATATTACCCTACCTTTACTATATATAGTTTACCAAAAACATTATAATTACACAAGAATAGAATAATAATTCAATAGATTACATATCTATCATTATTATCTAGATTATGAAAAACAAAATTATTGACAAACATTCAATCAATATATAGAATATTATCACAAAAAAGGAGATAATATGACATTTACAGAATATGAAGACATTGTTGAAGGAATAGATATAAAAGCATATAGGAATGCCCAAAAAGCTTTAGAAGCAAAAAAAGAGAAAAGTTCTACAAAAAACAAACTTATAAAAGAAGCAGATAAAAACAAAGATTTATTAATAAAAGAAATATTTAAATTATTATTAGAAGAATATGAATGCAATTCATTTGCCATTACTAATTCTGATGAAAAAGAAACAATTAGGATTACTATTCCACCTCTTTTAGAAAAAGATAATTATTCAGAAAAAGAAAAAAAAATAATTCATAGATATAATGAATCAATTGATGATACTAAAATTGAAAATAAAATATATTTTCATATGATTAATAAAAATGGTATAAAAGAATGGACTACAGTAAAACTAGATTTAAAGAAATTAGAAAAAGCTGACATTATTGATAAAGTAGAGCTTGGTATAGATTGTATATTTATTTATACAGATATAAAAAAAATAAAAGATTTAACAATTAAAGCCCATAACAACGAATTAGATAGTGAACTTTTTGATAAAGATATTATAGAAATGTTAAATAATTCATATCTAAGAATGAAAGCAAAAGAAGAAGAAGTTAAGTCATTTATAGACACAATGAACACTTCATATCTTAAAAAGGTATACTTAGATATCATTAAGAAATTAATAAATGAGTATAAAAACAATCCATATACCGAATCCTGCTATACAATAATTAAATGGTTTAATAATGATACTCAAAGTGAATACTATTATTTAACTAAAATCATTAATGATATATATTCTCGTTCTAATTATGATGCGGATTTTCGTTCTAGAATAGAAAAAGAAACTTTTAATAGAATAATTCTTTATCCCCTTCTAAATGAAGATTCTGTAATAACTAAGGTCGAATTTTATCCTATCATTTTAAAAAAACTATATTACTTATTAGATGATAATTTTAAGTCACTAAAAATTCATGAAAGAGACCATTATCGATACAGTCAAGTAAGTATATCTGTAGACAAAAAAGAATTAGAAGACTTTATTATATCTATTCAAGAATCAAGTAATCCAAAGAAAAAAATAAGACAATAGTCTTATTTTTTTATAATTAAGTCTTATTAAGTATCACGACAAAGTAATAACTTTACAACTCAAAGATTGCATATTTTTTATCATTAAAAACTATTTTAGTATTATCATTCTTCAAATAATAATATAGACATGTGTCTTTATAAACAATCATATGCGTGAATTTATATTTCTTTATAAAATTCTTATAATCAATACATGATTTTTCTATTTTCATTGCCTCCAAGAAAATATCTTCTTTTTTATTAGCTTTCTTTAAAAACACCTCTGCTCTAGTATCAAAATAAGAATGGAATCCTAAATACTCAATATATGAACCATAATCTAAATTAGTATAAACAACTATATCTTGATTATAATTATTTTTTAAATAATCTCCCCCATTTTTCACTTCTGATTCAAGTCTACTCGGATGAAAATATGCAACTAATAAAATAAGGATAATTAAAACTATCCAATATTTTTTAGTTTCAATATAGTAATTGGTAACACTAAATTTCATAGTTTTTAAATAATTTGCCAAAAGAGGCAATGTCGCAATTAAAAACACAGGAATATTTCTTACATTAGCAAATGCTAATACAGTCGTTCCTAAACATAAAAACAGATGTCTTAATTCAAGTTTCCCCTTTTTATAGTATATGTAAATTAATAATTCAGACACAAGCACCACAAAAAAGAATACTGAAATAGCTAAGATGGGAGGTTCAGAACTTACTATATTAATTGGATATAATTCATATATATATTCATTTATAATAGGATCATATGTTGTAAAAGGAAAAAACACATTTTCATAAGTATATGGATTAATAAAACCAACTAAAAACATAACAATCATAATCCCAATTATTTTAAAACAACTCTTATTTTTCCTAATTATCAAATCAGTAATATAAGGTAAAATAAATAAAAATAAATAATACCATAAAGAAGCATGTAAATTTATTTGAATTAAAGAAATTAATGGTAAAAAATATATCAGTTTTGTCTTATTATTTGAATAAAATACTTCCATTATATAAATTATCAACAACAAATTTAGAAATGTAAAAATCTGTGGCCTAGGTGTTATAAAGTTTATTTCTAATAAAGTACAAGTAATACAAGCAATTAACATCGATAAAAACACTTTTTTATTACTTAATAACATACATATTTTATATATAATAAACAAATACAAAGCAATAAAGACTTCACATAAAAGAAAAAAGCCATAGTCACCTAAGTACTTATATATTAAATAAAAAATAACATTAGAAAATCCTTGTTGAATTACAATATGTAAACCACTATGAATAGACAAAATATCTGTATGAATAAAACCTTTCTGTAAAATTATTTCTCCATATTTCATAATATACCAAATATCTTCATTAGAAGAATAAGATAAAATTGCATTTATAATTAATGGAACTATAGCATATAAATAACAAATATACTTATTTGGTTTATAGTTTTTCATTTTATCACCTATAAAATATATTATATAATAAAAAAGAAAAGGAAAAAAGAAATACCTCATAAAACAATGTAACTAATCAGTTATAAAAAAATGACACTTAAGTCAAAGACTTAAATGCCTAAATATCGGTAAACATTCAAATAATACCTTCATTACTCGTTAATTTTGCGCTTAAATAGACTTGAGTCAACCTAGAAATTTATTTTTTCCATATACAAAATAATATGTAAATTATAGGTTTCCTCTATAATTGTAGAGTGACTTAATTAATCTAGGATTATAATCAGGCTTAGTTAAATCTTTATCTTTATCTTCCGCTATCTTTTTAGACAAATAATACATTTGTAACAATAAATAATATTCTCTCCAAAAGTAATTTTCTCCATATAAATCTGATGAATTAAGTTGATAAACTGTTTCATACTCTTGGGATATTGTATCCAATAAAAATGTATCTAAATCATCTTGATCATGAGATAAGTATATAATTGGAGTACTACCGCTTATTAAATTACTTCTTCCATGACAAAAAGAACCTTTGTCGTGGATAATTGGAGCACATAATCCAGATTCCACTAGATTTGACTCTAATGCGCTACTAGAACATTTTGTGTCATAACCACTCATTATATGAATAATACTATCTTCTTTAAATGAATGAGGCAAATTCAATATTTTTTCTTGGCTTCTACGCAATAATTCAACAATTCTTTCATTTGCTTTTTTTATTTCATTATATCCTATTTCCATTCTGTATCCACCAAAAACTGTAGCAGTATCCAAAAGCATTGATATTGGACCTAGACTTGATGCAATTGAAATGAAACTATGTTCCGTATCATATGTTTCATTTCCCCACGATACGACTTCATAATTACCGACCTGTTTTTTTTCACAAACTAAATACTTTTGACCACGAAAATCATCTAATGCATCTTTAACACCATTGGTATTTCCACTCGCAGAAATAGCTACTAAATTAGAAAATTCTTCTCTATCATGTTTATAAAAATAATCTCTTGGTTCTATCACCTCACAAATTATTCCTGTTGGCCAAAGTCTTTCTAAAAGCAGTTGCAAATAATACGCGACTACTTTAGAACCACCTGTTGCCATGATTAATGTAGGTTTGTCACTCACTACTAAGCCATATATCATTTCCCTCATAGCATTAATATTATCAAGATTAGAATTAATGGATAGCAATCGATTTTCTAACCTATAAAAATTTTCTTTTGTGGTTTGTAACATAAATAAAACCTCCCTTCTTGCAATAAGAATAACAAGAATAGAGGTAATATTTACGTCAGTTTTAAAATTTTATATTAATTTTTTTAGGATCAAAAGTTTCAGATAAAATTTCACAATCTAAGATTCTTTTTATATGAAATTGTCTCATATCATCTTTTTCTTCCCAATAAGATGAGCACCACCATTCATCTTGAAATAAATACATTCCTAAAGGATAAATTGTCCTAATTGACTCACCATGTTGTAAGTTAAAATATCTAATCTTCACCTTACAATGATTTTTGATAGCCCTATTTAGTTTATTATAAACATTAAGCTCACTATCATCTGCTATTAAAATATCTTTAGTATTTTTTTCCTTTAATAAATTTGTTGCCAGCTTTTTTTCTATACTTATTAATTCTGTTTTTAATTCAAAATCATTAGTTTTAGAAATACATTTTTTAATAATATCCACATCTTTATTATCAAAAAGTAAATACGGAATATTAATATGCTGATTTAATACATAACCACCATATATTCCTTTAAGAGTATCTACAAAAATACCAGCTTTTTCAAGTTCATCTTTATATATTCTTATCATTCTAGGTGAAACTTCTAGCAAATCAGATAGTTCCTGAATACTATATTTTCTTCCAGTACTTAAGTACTCTAGCATAAGAATAACATTACTTATTTTTGACATATAGAATCAGCTCCTATACATGATTGTATCATATATTCTCCTCTAGAAAGAACAGAATCTTATCTTTATCTTTATTTTATTGTATACTCTTTAACCTTACATTTTTCATCTAATATAAACTTTGCTTCAAACACTTCAGGTTTAAATAAATAAGGAGAAAATAATTTATTTTGATCAAATTGGTTAACTTGTAATAAATCATCAAATCTTATCCATTCTAATGTTCCTTCTTCGGATGTTATCTTTAAATCTCCTGTAAAATTTTCTGCAGTATAGACAAATATTATTCCATCAACTGAATCATGCCAAAAAGATATACCTTGTAATCTAGGGTTAACTAAATTTAATCCAGTTTCTTCATAAAACTCTCTTGTTATACATTCAAGGGGTGACTCACACTCTTCAAACTTACCACCAGGAGGGGCATATACTTGTCCCCATTTTTTATTAAATTTAATCATTAATACTTTATCATCTTTTTTCAAATAACATGCCGTAGCATTATAGTGTAAAAGTCTTTGTTTCTTAATTTCAAAAACAACTACACCATTTTCTTTTACTTCTTCTTCAGTATAATATCCTTTTTCATAAAAAGAATTAATTGTTTCTTCTATACTAGAATGTCTTTCTCTAAAATCTTCTTCAAAGTGTTTAGTAATTGCATCTTCAAGATTTACATATCGATCTATATTTATAACTTCTACTTTTATATTTTCTTTTAACTCCGGTAGTTTCTGAAAAACGATAATATCTCCAACTCTTATATGTTGTCTTTTAGCATCATTTATCCTATATTCTCTTTTTTTCTTACCACTTTTTATTCTTTCAAATGCATTTTCATTAAGTTTCATTATATGTTCCATAACAATACCTCTTTGTTTATTAAATTATTATATCAAATATAAATTATATAATCTATGTTTCGTACCCTCTTTTATATAAGACTCATTCAGGAGTAATTTAATTAATTAACTAATCCTAACAATACATATAAATATAAAGCCATTATTTTATAACTATTTCATATTTATAAGTTTTTTAGTTTAAGAAAAAAACTTATTTTTTTAAAAATAGTATCTGGATTTGGTATCTAGAAACATATATTGACATAGAACATATATTTGATCTACTAATTTTAGGAACATTTAGTTGTTGAGTGTCTACCTCCAATCCAACATAGAGAGGAGATTTGAGAGATTTGAAAAAACGTGAATACAACATAAAGTTGCTTCGTTACATATCACTCATTTTAGTAATAAAAAAATGACACTCTAATCAGCACTGATTAAGTGTCAAAACCCAATTTAGGGTAGACATTCAACTTGCGAAAACTGAATGTTCCCTTTTTTATTTTATGAAGCTTCCTTCATCTGTATACATAATATCATATATATATAACTTTGTCAAAATTCTATAAACGCATACAAACTAAAGTAAACAATTATAATTATCAAATATTTTCGAATTTTTGGTATCTGTATGGTATCTAGAAAAATCATAAACTTCTAAAATAAAATAAAATGACACTGTCTCACGACAGTGTCTTCAATGGGTCCGGGATTTCGGCTTTATGGGATATTCGTAACTCTTTAAATTCCAATATTACTCGTTATTTTCACACTTGAGCACACTCGAGACAACTTGGGAATTTAGTTTTTTCGTATGTAAAAAATCTATTTATAAACTAGAATAATAAGACCAATTATTCCTAAAATAATGCACACTATTTTTTGAATTACTACTCTTTTACTTAAATCTTCTTTTATGTATTTTGGTAATAATAAAGTTCCTATTATTCCAAGAATGAATGCAAATGCGCCTTGAAAGCCACTCAAAACATTTACAAGTGCTATTGGAATTAATAAATTTGCATAGTTAACTAATAAATTGGCAATTAAATTAATGACTTCATTAGTAGTATTTAGTATCAAATATCTTTTCCCATTTTTCTTAATAACATTTACAAACGGTATTCTAAAAGATCTTAATAAAAGTAGAACTATACCCATAATTAAAAATCCTATTTGATACCAAAATGCACATGAATAATATGCACTATTTCTTATTCCAATATCAAATAATATGAAATATATTGAATAACATAAAGAAGATAATATCATAAGTAATAATGCCTTAAATTTTTTTCTATTATTTTTTTCATTAAAATCAAAAGAAATTATGATGGCAGAAAGTATTATTATAATTGATCCTACTATTTGGCGAATTGTTAAATTTTCTTTGAATAATATCAAGGCTAAAATATAGCTGAATACAGGTATCATTTGAAACATTACAACTACAAGCGATGCATCATTTTTTTCAATAGCTTTAAAATAAAATACTGTTGCTATAATATAAATTAAAGATGCACTTAATACACTAAACAGGGAAACAAAACTAATACTAACAGTAAAATGGCTTAATATTAACCAAATAGGAGTTAAAACTATACCAGCTACAAAAGTTGAAAAAACTAACAATATTTTTATACTATTTTTGCTTTCTTCAATTCCTGTAATCATAAATTTATCTATATGATTTGTAACACTCCAAAGAAATGATGCAAAAATTGCAAATAAAACTGCTGTAGTCATATTATTCCCTCCATAATTATTATATCATAAACTTCACTCCCTTGAGTGTGAAGAGAACAAAACCATTTAAGTCAGTATTTATTAGGTTTTTAACCACTAAAAATCACGTTTTTTATATTTTTTCCCCAGAAATTCGTATGTAATTCGTATGTAAAAAGTATACCAAAGTTGAAGATTTTACAAAAAAGTTGTAAGATTTGCTTATTTTCTTGTAATTTTTTACAACAAAAATGAGGACACATTGATTCGTGTCCTCTTCTGAGGGCAATTTATGAACTAGTCCGTAACAATGCATCTAAATATAAAACCCTTATTTTATAACTATTTCGATTTTTATAAGTTTATAAAAATATCTTAATTTTTGGCAATTAGTATCTGGATTTAGTATCTAGAAATATATATTGATATAAAATTTATGTTTGATATAATAAACATTGGAATACTTAATAAGTTGGGTGCTACCTTCATCATACTTATGATTGGAGGTGATGCAAATGAGCAAGAAAGATTTTTTAATCTCTTCTTTAGTTCTCATCATCCTTTTACTTATAGCATTACTTTTCGTAATACTAAAATAAAAGAAGCACCTAACTCAACATTGAGATAGGTGCAAACCAAAAATTTTTGGGTAACACTCAACCTCTGAAAATTAAGTGTTCCCTTTTTATTTTATGAAGTTTCCCTCATCTGTATACATAATATCATACTTTTATATCTTTGTCAAAATACCATAAACGCATACAAACTAAAGTAAGCAATTATAATTATCAAATTTTTTTCGAATTTTTAGTATCTGGATTTGGTATCTAGAAACATACATTGACATAGAACGTATATTTGATATACTAATCTTAGGAACATTTAGTTGTTGAGTGTCTACCTCCAATCCAACATTAGAGAGGAGGTTTGAGAGAATGAAAAAACGTGAATACAACATAAAGTTGCTTCGCTACATATCACTCATTTTACTACTCTTAACCTTACTGGTTTTAGTAATAAAAAAATGACACTTAAGTCTATGACTTAAATGTCTAACAAAGAAATTTGGGTAGACATTCAACATGCAAAAACTGAATGTTCCCTTTTTTATTTTATGAAGTTTCCCTCATCTGTATACATAATATCATACTTTTATATCTTTGTCAAAATACCATAAACGCATACAAACTAAAGTAAACAATTAAAAATATCAAATTTTTTGAATTTTTGGTATCTATATGGTATCTAGAAAAAAGTCAAAGCTTTGCGAATCCTTATAAAATAAAGTGACACTGTCTCACGACAGTGTCTTCAGGAGGAAATTAATTAACCAGTCCGTAACAATACATATAAATATAAAATGCTTATTTTATAACCTTTTTAATTTTTATAAGTTTTTTTAAGTTTATAAAAATATCATGATTTTTTGCAATTAGTATCTGGATTTGGTATCTAGAAAGCAAAAACTAGTTATATCTCAATAACTAGTTGTTTTTTTATTATCTAGATAACCAATTAGCTATATCAACTATTTGAATACCTTCATATTGATAATCATCATGTTTTGTTCTTGCAATTATCATTTTAGGATAGGCATCTTTTATTTTTAGTAATGGATCAACTTCTCGTTTAAAGGTATCACTATCAAAGTCATCACCTAAATCACTTGAAACTTGAATATAGATTTTTTCATTTCTTTTAGTAGCGACAAAATCAACTTCTTTTTCATATAAGACACCAACATATACTTCATATCCTCTTCTAATTAATTCCATTGCAACTATATTTTCATAGATATTACCATAATTCATATTTTTAGTACCTTGTATAGCATATTTAACTGCATGATCAGATAAATAATACTTATCTTGTGTTGCTAGATACTTCTTACCTTGAATATCATATCTTCTTACCTTATAGAAAGCAAATGCCTCACATAAATATTTTATATATGCTCCAACTGTCTTATCATTAGTATCAGCCTTATTTGTATTAAGAGTATCTGTAATACTTCTATATGAAGTTATTCTTGATACATTATCTATTAAGAAATCACTAATACTATCAAGTAGAGTAGTATTTTGTATCTTGTTTCTTTGAACAATATCTCTAACAATCATAGTTTTATAAACATCTCTAATATAATTATATTTCTTTTCTATTTCTTTGTATAAATAAGAACCTGAAAATCCACCTTCTAATACATATCTATCAAAACTATCATCAGTATTGTCTAACTCATAATATTCTAGAAATTCTTTATATGAAAATGGATAAACTTCTATACTATATGTTCTTCCAGTAAATAAAGTTGCTAAATCACTAGATAAAAGAAAAGCATTAGATCCAGTTATATAAATATCATATTTAGCCTCGGCATGAAAATTATTAATTGCTTTTTCAAAATCATTACACATTTGAACTTCATCAATCATAATATAATTATTCTTTTTAGAATCAAATCTTTCACTAACATATTTGATTAATTCTTTATAATCTTTTAAATAATCAAACTCATCAAGATTGAAGTCAATATATATGATATTAGACTTTTCATCATTATTTTTTACGTAATCACTAAACATATGTAATAATTCTGATTTTCCACTACGCCTAACACCAGTAATAACTTTTATATCTAGTGTTCCCATAACATCAATTATATCTTGCAAATACTTTCTTTTTATTATTTTCATGTGATAATCACCTCTAGTAATATTATACTACTCATTTCGCAAAAAGCAATTTTTTTCTTTTTTGCGAAATGAAATTGCTATTTAATAATTAAATATCATTTCCCAAAATCTAATTATTTATGAATTTGCGAAATAGAAAAATGACACTATGACACACTAAATGCATATAGGGTACACGCAAACAATGTGTCATGTGTCATATTAATCATTTATCTTTTTATTAAAATTAATTCTTCTATATATTAATAATAAAATTAACATAATATTAAAATAAATCATGTTCTGCTTTAAATATGGCATTCTATACTCTATAAAAGAACCACCATATGGATTAGTAAAATACTTATTAAAAAACAAAGATGTATCGAATGATGTTCTATATAAAATAAAGCTCATAATCAAAAAACACAAAATACAAATAATAACATAAGTATTATTATCATTAATCTTACTTTTCTTAATAAAATCTTTTATAAATAATATAAACATAATAAATAATAAAAATACATATAACACATTACTCCAGCTTATCAAACCAGTATGTCTAATATAAATACAATATATATTCAAGAAACAAACAATAACAAATAATATAAAACGAACAATTCGTAATATCTTATTCATGAATATCACCCACTTCTATTACTAATTCAGTCATATACTCTAACTGTGCTAATTTATTCTCTAGTTTATAGATTTCGTGTCTCAATTCTCTATTTTCAACATGATAAAATTCATTATCATCAATAAATGGATTAATTCTATATTGATAAGAAGTAAATGTTACAAATTCATCTGCAGAATACGCAGAAACTAAGAAACCACTTGTAATAACATCTCTATAATAACTAGTTAAGTCATCATCTGAATATTTATCTAATATTCTAGTTGTATCAAGTTGAGCACTAATTATTTCATCTGTTTCAAGATATGTAAATATATCATTTACTGTATATTTAATATCCTTTCTTTCTAAAACATAATAATATGTTTTTTCATTCTTAATATTATCCAAACAACTATGTAGATTTTCAACTATCTTATCATAATCATCTTCCATATATATACCTTTATATTGTTCAATTATATTTAAATTATTATTAATTGAATCTACTATTTCAGTTACTCTTTTATATGTTTCTTTATCTATACTTAATGTATATTCTTTATTAACATATATAATTTGAACAATATTAAAATATAAAAGCAACACAAATATAAATATAATTGATGCAACAATAATTTTATTAAATAATGAAATGATTTTTTCTTTTGTAACTTGTTTTGATATATTCATACTATCACGAACATAGTCATCAGCTTCAGTAACAGGAATTACTTCATTTTCAATTTTTCTTCCTTTTAACAATTCTAATATAGAACAACCAAGTTCTTTAGATAATACTTCTAAAATAGAAACATCCGGACAGCCTTGTCCTCGCTCCCATTTAGAAATAGCTCTATCAGTAACTCCTATTTTTTCAGCAAGTTGTTTTTGGGTAAGATTCTTATCTTTTCGCTTTTGTTGAATAAAACTACCAATCTTATCATAATTCATTTTTTACACCTACCTTGTAATCAGTATATAAAAATAATTGATTTTTTTCAACAAACTCTCCGTTGAGTTACAAAATTAAAAAGGCAATTTGTTTGCCTTTTAATTATTTTTTCATGATTACAATTATTTATTTACAATATCTATCTTTTTATAATAACTAACACTTATGAATAGAAAGATAATAGTACAAATTACACTAATAATGATTCCATATATACTAGTTAAGTTTGTGTTAGATATACTATTAATATAGAAGATATTATTTTCTCTAATAATATTATAATCTAAATAACTTATTGGAAGATATGCTATAAAATATAATACTTTAATTTTTAAATTATCAAGTA
Source organism: uncultured Erysipelotrichaceae bacterium (assembly GCA_902780395.1). GTDB lineage: Bacteria > Bacillota_I > Bacilli_A > RF39 > UBA660 > UBA3789. The sequence goes on along the minus strand of CACZFH010000009.1, from coordinate 19,065 downwards.
TAACCCAAATTAGTATGGATAAAAGTGTTAAAACAGAACAAACACTTGAAGTAACTACTGTATTTTTGAATGTAGCAGATAAAAAATACATAAATGATAAGAAACATATTACAGGAATACTATGTAATAGCAACTTTCCAAAATACCAAATAAAATAATTAATTTCATGGACTTTTCCACCAATCAATACTAATTCATTAACAAATAAATCATCGAATCCATAATTTATTCCACTGATTATAAATATAAAAATACTTCCAATAATCCACAATAAGAACATATTAATTATTAAATAGATAAACTTTGATATCAATATTTTTTCTCTTTTCATTGGAACGGTTAATAGTAGTTTGACAGTTCCCTTATCATGTTCACGAGACACAATTCCACTACAACTAAATATTAAAATAAAGCATATAATAAATCCTAAACTTAATCCCTTATTTGTATAGTTCTTAGTATTCAAATATTGTCCATCATATGCCAAATAATCACCTGGTATCTTTAAATCATGTTTTATTTCTTTCTCATAAGCATATTTTATTATTTTTTCTTGATTTTTATAAATATTCTTTAAGTTGCTGTTCAATTTTAAAGTATATGAATCACCATTTTTATTTAATACACTATTAGAATTCCATAAATCGTTAAAATACATATATTCTGATACATTTACAACTCTATAATCATACTGTTCATCTATTTTATTTCTTATGATATATTCACAATATTCTTTATATCGGCTATTTGAAAAATTTCCAGTTTTTTCACAATTATATTCCATATATTGATAAAACTTATTATCCTTAATAATCTTATCATACCTTATAATTTTGGCTTCTACTTCTTTCTTTTTATTTTGATAATCTGCATTTTTGTAAGAGTCTAAATAATCAATATAAGCTTCTTTAATAATGTGATATGTATCTAAACTTCCAGTATTTTCATATCTTAAAATATAATTTGAAATTTCATCTTTATCACAGTCATCTAATCTGTTTAGTGCATATTTATGTGCAACTTCTTGCATATATACACGTATAAAATACTTTTGCCACATTGTTTCATTATGACCTTTAATAACATTATTTGTAAGTTTAAAATTTTCATGTACTTCTTCCATAACAGAAACTAAATCTTCATTAAAATCAGAAGGATTTTTTTCATTGTCAGTTTTATATTTATTTATAATAGAATTGTACTCTGATTCATGATAAGAAAAAGAATTATCATAAGTGACTCTATTGCCAAATGTTTTCTCAAAAAGAATTAGAAGTAACGATCCAACAAATAGAATTAATAAACTAACTATTATTTTTTTTATAGAATAATTCTTAATAAACTCTGCCTTTATTAGTTTACTCATTCTTTTCACCTTCTAACTTATTCATAAATTCTTCTTCTAATGTAATATTTTTATATTTAACTTTTTCTATTCCAAAATCTTCTACAATAGTTCCATGATCAAGCATTAAAATTCTATCACAAATATTTTCTATTTCAGGAAGATTATGACTACTGATTAGAATCCCAACATTACTATTTCTACTTAAATTAATCAATAATTCTCTAAGTTGTTTTATACCTATTGGATCCAATCCATTAGTAGGTTCATCTAATATTAATAATTTTGGTTTATTTATAAGTGCATTAGCAATGCCTAACCTTTGTTTCATACCTAATGAATAAGTCTTAACTTTTTTCTTAATACTATCATCAAGCTTAACTTCATGAATAACTGCATTCATATATCCAATATCTTTCATATCAAATAAAGTCATTCTTATTTTTAAGTTCTTTAATCCTGAAATATTTAAATAAAAATCCGGATTTTCTATTACAGAACCTACTACTTTAAGAGCTTCTTCTAGATTATATCTAATATCATTACCATCAATTTCTACTTTTCCAGTATCACTATGATATAGTCCTAAAATACATTTCATTAACGTTGTTTTTCCACAACCATTTGGTCCAATTAATCCTACAACATCTCCTGAATACAATTCAAAGTTAATATTATTTAATATCTTACTTGTTCCAAAAGATTTTGATAAATTTTTAACTTCAAGAATTCTTTCACCATTATTATTTTCTCTCTTTTTAAAATGTCTTTCTCCATTAAGTAATTCTCCAACTGTTATATTAAAAATAGAGGCTATTCTTTTTAATTGTGAAATATCAGGTGCATTAATACCTCTTTCCCATTTTGATACAGAATTATCTGTAATATCTAATAAATCTCCTAAATCTTTTTGAGTGAGATTTTTTTCTTTTCTTAATTCAGAAATAAATAATCCTATTTTTTCTTGATTCATATTTATCACCTCGTATTTTAAATATAAAATAAACACTTTATTTTTTCAATGACTTGTTAAGTCAGTAAAAAAAATACCAATATTCTTGGTATCTGGCTTGGTATCTAGAAAAAAACCAAAGCTTCTAAAACCCTTATAAAATAAAGTGACACTGTCTCACGACAGTGTCTTCAGGGGGTCGATTGATAAAATGAGGATATTCTGCCTTTCTTGGATAAAATAAGGCTAAAAACGAATTGTTAGTTTTCAAAATATTATAAAGTTTTACTATTTTTTATTATTTTGTATTGGTGAAATTATTGGTAAGAAGTTTATATTAAGGGAAAAGAGAGATTTCTGTATTGGTAGAAATCTCTCTCTTTTTTTATTTGATAAAACTTCTGGACATTTGGTCCAAAAGTAACTTCTCGCCAACTTGGCACACTTTGCGCCCAGTGGTCACACTATTTATTATTTCTTTCTACATTTAGGGCAATAAGGTCTATCAAGAAGGTGATCAGCTCTTATTTTCCAAACATTTCCACACTCAGAACATCCGACTGATAATTTTTCTCTAGAGCCATGATAATTGATAGCTAACAATTTTCCATGTGATCTTTCTGTTAGTTTTTCTTGATACGAAATCAATTTCATACGATTCTTTTCTTCTAATGTTAACACTCTTTTTGGTTCTTCATTTTTAAAGAATTGATTTTTATTACAATTAATACAAAGTGGTTTTCTAATAATTGAACGATAAGATGTTTTCCACTCCATACCGCAAATTTTACATCTCATTTTTACATCTGATTCTGAGTTTTGATATTCAATTACTTCCAAATTCTTATTATTAATCTTTTTTTCAAATGCTTGTTTCCATTTCAAAATTGATTTAGTTCTATCGGGAATTTTTCGTGTATATTCTTTAGGAATAACTTTGTATATAACAAATTTTAATCCTTGTTTTAAATTTGTTCTCCAAAATGTTTGTAAAATATATATTTCTCTTCCGTTAGCCTCATAATATAATTGATACTTCATTTTTTCAACATCAATATTGAATCCTTTTATTTCAAGAATTTTATCATCTGTGGATAAATCACATTTTGCTAAAACATTATCTTCCTTGTTTATCACTAATTCTTGAGACATTATTAGTTCATCATTAAAAATATCATGTTTGATAAAATCTATTAAAGGTTTAATTTCTTTTTTTATAATCTCAGTTACTTTATTTATATCATTGACTGTTTTTCTATCTTCTTTATTAATTGCTGTAATTGTTCCATCTGTATTCATCGATATTGGAATTGTATGTATCATTGAAGGAAGTTCACCAATTTTCTTTAATTTTCCTCTATTTTGAGCTTGAAATAACATTGTTTCTTGATTTTTATCTTCAACATTCAACAGTGAATTAATTAAATGCTCAATAGTTATTCCACTAATATTATTATCAAACTTTTTTATTTCAGGAGAACTAATTCTTATTGTTTTTACTTCCTCCATATCATAAGAAATCTTAGGAAAATTATTTATATGATATTTAAAATTAGTGTAATTTTGTAAATAACTTACTGGAATAATATATTCATCATTAAACTCATAAACAGTATTTCCAATTACTATTAGTTTATTGCCATTCATTTTTTCAAATAATTTCCATTCCAGAATACAATCATTTAAACCGGTATGTACTTTATTAACATTCTCTATACCATAAATTCTACATAAATTATCTTTAGTTATATTTCCTTCGGAAAACTTGTTAGAAATAATATCATGTTTAAAATTATAAAATGATAATTTTTCAAATCCATTAATTTTCTTTCTTTTTAAATAATTTTTAAGAAATTTTTCATCAATGTTTCCATAATGTAATATTATTCTATTTTCCAAATCAAAATCACTAATAACGGAATCAAATTCTTCCTGAGTTAATGGCAATTTATCAATTAACATTTCATCATCTATGCCATTGATTTCTGATATCCAAGGCCAAACAATTTCTTCTAACTCAAGTGGTAAAAATCTATCATATATTTTACCATCATCTGGTCTATACAAAGAAATTGATAAAAGATCATTTTGTAATGATGATAAACCATTAGTTTCAACATCAAGTAAAACATATTTTTTTGAATCAATATTTACCATAGCATTCCCTCCATGCCTTATTATAACATATTAAAAGTAGGTTTCTACCTACTTTAAATCAATGATTACTAACAATAATCATCAAATACATCTCCACCTGTCCATTCTTCACCTTTTGCTAGTGTCATATATTTATTAAGACTTTCTTCTTGAAAATAACTATCTACACTATAACAATAACAATTATTATTTAAAGTAATACTTGTAAGATAATATTTTTTCATACTACTATCATTTATTGTTGCAACCGATAAAACATTTGTCTCTTTATTTAAATAATAATCTTTTATTTGATATGAATTTCTCTCACCGTCATAATACTTATAGCATAACTCTTTTCCAATATTTAATCTATTGAAATAGTCTTCCAAAGATAGATTTCCTTCTGGTTCCAAAGGATAAATCATTTCACTGTTTAATTTATTATAGTTTACATATTCTTTTCTCTTATCATTTTGAATTGTTGAACTACTTTCTGTCCATTTTTTCCAAGATTCTAATGAATGTTGGGCTTCCTCCTTACTTACAGTTTTCATCCATTCAAACTGAGGAGTTAAAGATTTATTTCTAAGAATTGAAATGTCGTTTAGAACATCTTCAATAGGACATCCGCATAATAGTTCTATTTTTTTACATGTTATAGGATTTAATAAAATATTTTCAAGTTTTGTAATCCATCTCAAATTACTTGGCCTATTATTTTGCCTATTAGTATCTATATGGTCAACAATATAATCCTTTGAAGGTGCCTCTCCTAAAAATGCAGTAGCTACAATACGATGAACTCTATCAGATGATATCATTAGATATCCATTTTGTTTATTAATTGTTCCAAACGTCCAAGTATTATCAAGAGATCTAGGTTTATTATTATCTTTAGGATGACGCATAATAGCACCATTATCTCTTACAGAATAAACTTCTCCATTATATTCACATTGCTTTTCTTCTTCATATACATCTATTAAATCCATATTCACATCACCTACGAACTATTATAGCATGAAAAAAAGAGAAATATTTCATTCTCTCAATATTCACATAATATCATAGATTATTTCTAAATAAATTATCTTATTTCAATCGTTCCAAGTAAATCTATTAAATAATTCTCATCTTTGAATCTTTGATCATTAGTTAGAAATCCATATGATTTTCCATCTCTTAAAATTGTTACTTGAGTTATTTGAACATCATCTTTAATTATCTTAAAAATGTATCCTTGATAATCTCCCTTTATGATAATAAACTCATCAACCTTTGGAACCGAAATTGAAGTAAATAAATTAAACGCATAGTTTTCCATCATAGTTCTTTTATCCATGAAGATATTATTTTCTTTGTAATAATTATCTGCAACATATTTATAAAAATCCATTTCATTATTAATGTCATTTTTTAACAAAAAGAATTTTCTATCAGCTGAATTAAATGCATCAGGATTAATTTTTGAATTTTCATCACCAAAGAATGTAACTTCTTCTGCACCAAAAGCATTATTTAGAGCTAAACTATCATCACCAATACTAATAGAAATTCCACTATTAGAGTTCTTATATGTATATGTTCTAAAAGCCATATTTTCACCAACTGTATTAGCAAGTTCGAAGTCTTTAAAATCATTTCTAATTTTTAGATTCTCAATTTCAAAATACTCATCATTAGAAAGTGTTCTTTTATATATTTTTATTTCTTTTTGATTCTTTAATCCTTTTACAATTTCTTCTACATTATCTGGTTTTTTTAAAGTATATTTATTTAATAATACTATTTTATATCCAAAGAATACGCCTACACACACAATAGCAATAACTAACGATGTTAAGATAATACTTTTTATTCTACTATTTTTAATTTGCTTATTTGAATATTCAATTGTATTTTTTATTGTATCATCAGTTTTTATTATAAGTTCATCTTGCTTTATTTTTTCACCATTCAATAATTCTACAATAGAAATTCCCAATATATTACAAACTGGATTCAATAATGATACATCCATCATACTTAATCCACGTTCCCACTTACTAACTGCATTTTTTGTTATCCCTAATTTATTAGCTAGTTCTTCTTGTGTGAGATTATTTTTTTTTCTTAACTCAGCAATAAATTTACCAATCTTTTTTTGATCCATTTTCTCCTCCTATATTATATTAATATCATATCATAATAAGAAAAAATTTAAACATACCATTAGTTCACCTGATAATTTTATAATCAATAACTAATAAAATAATACTAGCAAGTACTGAATTTGTCATACATCAAATAATCAGTGCTTTCTAGTCTATGTTTACTAGCAAGCACTGAATTTGTGGTACAAATCTCAAATTCGCATTTTTTGTTCTATGTTAAAAATAGATAGAACTATTTTTCTTACAATCAAAAAATGATCAATGAGGAGACCCCAATCCCCCATAATAATCTAATAAAATTCAAACTTTATTCTTATGGACTTTCATTTTTAAAATGTTACAATGATATAAACTAGGAATTATTATGAAAAAAACAGTTAAAAATCCGTTTAATTTTTATTAAAAAAATGGGTATAGATTTATTTATTGTCAAGACCTACAATATAATAAAATATATATCATTTTATTTATAAGAAAAAATGATACTTTTATGATACTAAATTGGTACTCTTTTGCTCTTGTAATTAAAAATAGCAATGATAAAATATAGTAAACTAGGATATGATTAATTTAAATGTGAATTTTTTTGTGATTTATTTGTGATTCTATTGTGTAGACTTTTTAGAATAACGTGCTATAATTAAGTAAAATTAGAGAGATTTTAATAAATTTCAAAAAGGATTTCAAAAAGGATCTCAAAAAGGATTTCAAAAGGTACTTGTAAAAGGACTTAAACTATTATATATTTTGATAAAGTAGATAAATTATGCAAAGAGGAATTATATTTCCTCTTTTTTTATTTAACGAAAGGTGGAATGTATATGCCGAGAGCACCGTGACTTAGTAAAGACAATTTATTTTTGAGGAAGGTAATCTTCCTCTTTTTTTATGCAATAAAGAAAGGAGAATATGACAATGGAAGGATTTATAATGGTACCACTTACAGCTTTAGGAATCTCAATTCCAGATAAAGCTATTTTATTATTGGGATTATTAATATCTAACTCAAAACAGCATGGTTACGCATATGGAAGAAATCAATACTATGCAGAAAAGTTAGATTGTTCTACTAGAACAATTACTAAATTGTTAAGAATATTAGAAGATCACTACTTCATTAAAATCGAAGATAGACAATCATTCAGAAGAAGAATCATAATAAACCAAGAACGTCTAACTAATCCGAACTATTTTTCCGAGTTAGTAGAACAAGCGATCCAACATAATAAATAAATATATAAAATAATAGGAATAAATAATAAGGCAAGACCTTTAAGGCCTTAAGGAGGGGCAAACTCAAATCACGTACTCCTTATTACATTAACTTGATTTTTCTCTTATTTTTCAACACTTTTCAAACAATAAAGTTTAAAAAAGTTTATTAAAATTTAATTAAAAACTACCTTTTTGGTGGTTGAATGGGTGGTTGAAAGAACAATTTTAAGAGAAAATAATAACCTAGAAAGCTTAATTGATTTCTAGGTTTATTTTTTTTGCAATTAAATATATAAATTATCCCCAATTTATATAGCCTTTATCTTCAAATTCATTGCATTTTAAATAAATCTTGTAGTATATTTTACAATCTCTTTGATGATCTAACTCATCTTTATACTCTGATCTTATATCTACATATACATCACAATATGATTTATTGTCTATATCTAATAATTCTTCTTTTTTTATATAACCATTATTTATTAAAAATGATGAATTATAGTGTGTACCTGATAAATCTTTAAAACCATCAGATATTTCACAATTAGGGTACATAGCACTTATATTCCATTTAACTGCTTTTTCCACACTTCTTCTTATCTCACTATACCTATTTTCATTTAGTTTTTTTTCATTTGCTTTATTATGTTGATTTAATAAGATAAAAGATAAAAAAGTAATTAATAAAATAATTAAAGGTATTATTATAAACTTTATTTTTTTACTCATAAACTATATTATTTCCTTTCTAAAACTCCATTATTATAAATATAATTAGCAAGTTGGCTTTCTTTATTATCATAAATACTAAATTCTACATCTTTCTCATTTTGACAATATATTTTAGCACTTTTATCATTTGGAAATAATTGTTCATATTCTATTTTATAAATTGACTCACAATATTTTATATTTTCTTCTTTCAAAAGATAAATAATTTTATCCTTGTTTTCAGTATTTATATCTAAAACATAATATTTATGTTTAGAAACATCATAAAATAAAGATTTAATCGAAAATACAAATATAGTAATGGACAGAACTATAAAGCCTATAACCGATAAAATAGTTATAGTATACATTTTGCTCTTAGTTTTAATAATTTCTTCTTCATCATTAAACTCCATTTTCCCTCCATATTATTGAATATAGGTAAATTTCATTTCTTCTGTATAACACTTTTTATTTTGACAATATTTGATTTCTAACTTAATGCTATCTTTAAAAGTTTCTTTTGTAGTTTCTAAAAAAGAATCAGATTCTCCAATAACATCTCCATTTTGATCCATTTCGCCTAACTTTCCATTTTCTCCTATAACAATGTTCATATATTCTTTTTTTGTTAAATCTGCTTTACCAAAATCATTTCCATATAATAATCTATCGTTAAAATATAAATTAACTAAATATGTTGTTGAAGAACTCATATTGTCTTTTAATTTAAAATTGCTAATTAGTAACTCTCTTTCATTGCCATTATAATATACTTTGCCTGTTTCAAAATAAAAATGTTCTGATTCACCTACAAATTTATATGTATAATTATTAGAAAATTGATGTTCTATATCATCCTTATATTCTATCTTAATGTTATTTTTTGAACATCCCACCGACAAAACTATTAATAGTACTGAGCCAATTAAAAATATTATTTGTTTCATATATTTCTCCAATCTATCCAACAGTATGAATATTACTAGTAAATGTTGAATCATATATCCAATCTTTTAAATTTGCAGATTTTAATCTAATTTTTTTTGTTGATGAATCACCTTGACTTAAAACCATAATATATTGATTATCTTTTTTATCTAAAGAATCTATATTACTTATATAATCAACTTCTTTAACTACTCTATGTGCATATTCTACTTTTTCCCAATTTTTTCCTTTATCTGTTGTCATATACATATATGGAAATTCACTTTCTTGATTATTATTGAGTAAAACAATTCCATTGTTCTCATCATACATTATAAAATCTATTAAGGTTTTACTTGTACAATTTTCAGGCAAGTCAATACTTTCCCAATCTTTACCACTATTTGTTGTTAAAAATGCCTTTTTTATCTCACCACTACCCATAGTCCAATCAGTACCTAGTGCAACATAACCAAAATTTTGATTAGTAAATCCTACAATTCTATGTGTTATATCTTTATACATATCACTAGCCATAATATCAAAAGTTTTTTCATTCCAAGTTGCCCCATTATCAACAGATATTTTTAACTTTGGTTTTTCACCATAAAAATATGCAATAGGAATTAGTTCATTTGTTGAAATAGACCAACTACTATTTTGAAGTGAAATGTCTCTATAAAAATTTAATGTTTCTTTTACTTCATTAGGAGATAAATCTGTTTCAATCCAATTATTACCATAATCTCTTGTAAATAATAATTGATTCTTTCCATTTATATAATAATCTGTTTCCATAGTATAGTCTGTTTTTTTAATATCACCATCTACATTATCAATAATATATTTATATGTTTCATCTGCAATAGTGCTACTGCCATCATTAAGTGTGATAACCAAATAAATACCTGTTTCTATTATTCCACCTTTACCATCTTTATAGTCTGTTAAAGTTAATGCTTTTATTTCTTTATTGTCTCTCATATCAAAGACACTTGTAGATTCAGAAAATTTTTGATTAGGGTACATTGAAACATTATAAAATTTTAAATTACTTAACTTAATTTGATCTCTAAAAGGAATCTTTTTAAATTTATCACTTAAATATTTTATATTTAAACTTTTCGCATAGTCATTAACTAATTTTCTATTAACTTCACAATCACTTACGGTTTTACATTCATCTACACTCTCATAAGAATAATTTAAATTTTTATCTTTATAACTATAATTTCCTCTTCCTACATAATTATATTTATTATCAAAATAATTAATTGATAAACTAATCTCTTTTATATTACCCTTTTTAGATAATTCAATATTTAACATATTAATGTTAGAATTTAAGTTATTTTGTTTTTCGGTTTTCTCCATAATTTCTATAAATTCATCTAATCCATTTCGCTCAAGATTATATAATCCAAAAAAACCTATTTCATAATTATTATTACCTTCTTTAATTATTGATGGGTGATAATAATTATATCTAATTAGAAATGCTATAAAAAAGAACGTAAGAACAGATAAAAATATAATACTAATCTTTTTTATCTTTTTTTTAATTCTTCTTTTATTTTGAAGTTGATTTTCTTCAATAATTGCAATGGCTTTATCTATTTCTTCTTGAATATTTATTTTTTCCTTTTTACCTTGTTCTCCACAAAGTATTTCAGAAACATCAACATCTAATTGAATCGCCAATTTTTCTAAAAGTGTTATATCAGGAAGACTTAATCCTCGTTCCCATTTACTAACTGCCTTATCAGTTACAAATAGTCTATCTCCAAGTTCTTGCTGTGTTAATCCTTTTTCTTTTCTACGAGATGTGATAAATTTTCCTATTTTATTATTATCCATAATCGTTCACCTCAAAAATATTATACTATAAAAAACTATATATGAACTCGACTGTTGGTTTAGTTTAAAAATGTTCTTTTAATTCAATATATAATTTATGACATTATGACATTAAGTTTATGTGTACCCTATACTAGAATATAATGTCATAATGTCATTTTTTTATTTTATCTTTACGGGTAGCAATTATATCTACTTCTTTAAAAGTTCTCTCAACAATCATTAGAATTATAACTAAAAATACCATTGTCATTATAAACACACCCATAATCGTTGAAAATTGTTTAGAGAAATCTTTCCACCAAAATTCTGCAATAAATACTAAACATATTATCATTGTTTGTGCTATTGCTAAAAAGAATATCAATTCAGAAGATTTTCGAGTAAGGTTTTTATCTCTTTTTTTATCTAATTTTTTAAACCAAGTTTTACCTTCTCTACCCCAAGCATCAATAAAATATATTGTACCCATCATATTAAGACCTGTACCAATCCAAAACCAATTTTTAAAAGCATCTATATTAAAGCAACAGCCAATAAAAGATACTATTTCTATAATTACACCAATAATTTGAGGTTTATTTAATCTCTTTAAACTATTTACCATCTCTAAACTCCTTTATCGCTAAACTATTTAATAATTCCAAAATTTCTTTATTGGTTTCATTTTGATACTCTAAATCTTCTATTGTATCTAGTAATACTTCTTTCTTTTCCTCATCAGTAGTTTCCTCTGCTGATTTTTTTAATGAACTAATCACTACTTCGTTGTTATTCATATTACTTTCAATACTATCTAATGCTTTCTTTAAATCTTCTCCTTTTAATTTTTTATAATGCTCTATTAAATATGGATTTAAAGGACTAACTTGTGCACCTAAACCTGAAGCATACATTAAGTCATTATAATTTACTCCTATGTATTTACTAATTTTTCTTAATACTTTTGGATTAGGTACTTCTCTTTCTCCTGATTCAATTCTTGATATGTCTGAATGACTTACTTTTGCAAGTTCGGCTAATTGTCGCATTGATAGATTTTGTTCTTCACGACCTTTTTGAACAAGTTCTCCGACTTTAGTTTTCATACTTCTTCCTCCTTACAAGTACCATTTTAGCACTTTTGTTTCAATTTTGCAACATTTTTATTAAAATTGTATCAAAAATGGTTGACTTTTTATTTTATGGTGTTATAATGGTGTTAAATTGAACCAAACAATTTATAATCGGTTCAATAATGAAACGGAGGTGAATAATATGAATTAAATTAAACTAAATTGTTCTTTGAAAACTAAATAGAGTTGGAAATCGCCGATAATATGCTGACTCGTTAAATAAATACAAGGCAAAATATCCCTATTGGTACGGGAGTTGTGGATAATCTAAAATCCTCGTTACATATATGGCTAATAACTATATATACATCCTAAAAGGGAGTTGTTGGTAATACTAAAACCATCCATAGATAGATTGCAGTAAATTGTATCTATAAAATAAAAAAGAAAGTGAGGTGGATAAATGACCGCAGAAGAAACATTAAGTTTAATCTCTAAACAATGGTGCAATTTAGAAGATTTAATGGCTTTAGGACAATTGGGTAGAAACTCTGCTTTAAAAATTAAGAGAGATATTAAATCAAAGTTAACCAAACAAGGTTATAAAATTCCTAACCATCTAATCCCTATGAAAGAAGTTGTAGATTATTTAGATATTAACATCAATTATTTAGAATCAAGAACAAAGAAAGGTCGTGAGTAATATGAGAGCAATAGAAGAAATTGATACAAGTATAAAAAAAGACAACATTATTGATGGAATAATGAAGTCTAAAGGATTATATTGCCTTGTATCAAATGCCAAAGTTGGAAAGTCAATGTTTTCCCTACAACTTTCTAACTCTATTATAAATGGTAAGCAATTTCTAGGGCATAATACAATGCCCTCTCCTGTACTATATATTAGCACAGAATCAGACTTCGGTCAAATACAAGATCGCATCAAAACATTAGGGCTGACTTTTCCAAAAGATTCTTTCTTTGTCATAGATAGAGACGGTAAAGGCGAAGTAAGTATATTTGATTTTGAAGTTGATTTAATGGAATTTTCCAAATATAAAAATGGTAAATTAGTAATTATTGATATGTTAAAAGATACTAATTTAGGAATTGATTATGATATAAATAACTATCAAGATGTAGGACAAAAATTGCTACCAAAATTAAGAAGTTTATGTGAAAAATACAATATAACTATTTTATTTACTCATCATTTAAATAAGAATGGAAAGATATTAGGTAGTACTGCTTTTGATGCTGTTGTTGATGGTAAATTAACTCTAATTGAAAATAAAAACGATAAATCTTTAGTAAGATTAAATATTATCAATAGAGATTTTTCAGAGTTAGATATTCAACTAAAAAAATCACAAAATCAAATATTTAATGTAGTTGATCCAATTCAAGATGAAGAAATAAATTCTAATCTAATTTTATTTATAAAATATGTTGTTGGTAAAGAAGATTTTGATTTTACTGCAAGTGAAATTGTTAATAAAGCAAGTTTAATGTTAACACCAAAACAATTTGGTAGATTATTAAATTCTAATAAAGGTCTATTAGAAAAAGAAGGTATCTTCATAACAAAAGATAGAAATGCAAATAGTAGATTTTATCACGTACACTATGAAGAACCGATTGATGAAAATGAATAATTTTCATCAAAGTTTTTGATAACTTTTTTCAAAAAGTTAGTAAAAAATGAACGTGGCACGTTTTGTTTTTGGAACAAAAATGAAAGTGGCGATAGTGAATATTTTTACAATTATTAAAATAGATTTACTCTATTTTGATAATTCAATTAAATGGGAAATACCTAGTAGGTAATTCTCATTTAATCTTGTTTATAAGCATTTGCCTTTACGTAAGTTTAGGCATTTGCGATTAAACAAGCAAGGGGTTATTAGGGTCTCCCTAATCTCACGTATGGGATTTTAGCCCTAGTGAGATAGGTCTAAAAAGACCTATACTCTAAAGAAGTACAAGCAAAGGAGGAATTAAATGCATGATGGAAATCAAGTAGTACGAGTAGCAAACAGTTATAAAAAATCTGATTTATATAATATTGGTAAAGAAATGGATGAAAGAAAAGGAACAGGAAATTACGATAAAGATAGAACACAATTTAATATAGAATATGTTTCAATGTCAGAAAGAAATTTATATCAAGAAGTAAAAAAAGTTTTGAAAGACAGAAATATAGAATATAAAAACCAACCATCAACTAATTTTCTAAATGGAATAACATTTACAAGTGGACCTGAATTTTTTCAAGCACTTGGAATGAAGTTTATTGATAGTGGTAGAACCTATCATAAAGGAAACAAAAAAGGACAAGCTGTATTAGTTCCTGATATAAAATCAAAAGAAGATATTCCCAATTCAATAACGTATTTTTTTGATTCTTGTATGGAGTATTTAGAAAATTATGTTGGTAAAGAAAATATTGTTTTAGCACAAGTGCATTATGATGAAGATACTCCTCACCTACAAGCATATTTTATGCCTATTGTTAATGAAACAAAAAGAAAGCAATACGAAAAAGATAAAAATGGAAATATTGTTAAAGAAGAATATGTAAATAAAAAAGGAGAAAAATCTTTCAAATATAAATTACTTCGTGATGATAAAGGTAAAATCGTATATAAATTTGAAAAAGGATTATTTTTAAATAATGATGAATTTTGGAAACAACGAGGAGGACAATTTTCATATAAAAGAATACAAGATGATTTCAATAAATTCATTACTGAAAGAGGTTTTAATTTGTATCGTGGAGATATTGGATCAGATAAAGAAAATCAAACTAAAGCAGAATATCAAATCGAAGAATTAAAGGCAGAATTAGAGGAATTAAAAGAAGAAAAGGAAAATACCCTAAAGATTATAGAAAACTCTAAAAATGGGCTTAAAAATATCGAAAAACAAAGTGATAAGGAAGAACTACTAAATCCTGTAAAAAGAAAAATTATTGGTTATAAAGAGGAAGATATTTCAAAGATAGTTGATTATACAAAACAATTAGAAAAGAAAGTTGTAGTTTTAAATACCGATAATAAAAATAAAGATTTTGAGATTGATAAACTTTCTAAAGAAAATAAAATCTTCAAAGAAAATAAAGAGTATCTTAAACAAAAAGATATTATCAAAGAACAAAAAACTACTATTAAAGAACAAAAGCAAGAAATAGGAAGATTAAGTGAATTAGTAGATATTTTAAATAACAATATTGAAACTTTAAAATTTAAATTAGATCGTGAAATCAATAAATGGAAAAATTTATTTAAAAAAGTATGTAAAGCATTAGATAAAGTATTAGGTAGAGATAAACCTAAAGATAATTTAGAAGATTATGAAAATATAGCAGATGCTATCAACTATGACTATTACAATTATGATAAAAACTACGAAAACGATAAAGATGATTTTGAAATTGGAAGATAGAAAGGATTTGTTAATATGATGGAAATTATTATTGATAAAAACACAAATATTCATAAAGAAAAGTTTATTGTTGAATCTTTAGAAAAATCTATTATTGAAGATAAACAAAATAATGATTTCAAAAGTCTTAAATATCATACTATGGCTTTTGAAGAACACAAAAAGGTATTAGAAGAACTTCAGAATAAAAATGATATAGAAATAGAATTATAAGAATTATGACAATTACCACTCCTAACATTCTCAACCACCCAAAAAGATGGTAAAATGGTAGTTAGGAGTGCGTGATTGTTTTGTTAGCAAAGGAGGATTGAATAAATGGCTACAAGACAATTAGAAAAGTATAAATGGACTAAAGATGGTCGTAAATGGGTATTTTATACTTGGACTCAATCTTTAGATGGAAAAAGGAAAAAATATACTTCTAAAGCATTTCATACGAAAAAAGAGGCATTAGAAGCCGAACGTGAATATGTTTCAAAATTAACCGTATTTACTGAAGATAAAGGTATGACATTTAAAGACTTATATACTGCATATTATGAATATCAAGAAGATAAAGTCAAGGCAACAACTTTAAAAACTTATAGAGATAGAATAAAATATATGCAATTACTAGATAAGGTAAAACTTAAAGATTTAAATGTGGCTCATTATGAATTATGGAGAAAAGAAATATCAAAGGTGGATATTAAAACTAGCACTAAAAATGATATTCAAAAATTTATCAAAATAGTTTTAAATTGGGGAACAAAAATGTATGGATTTGATTTTAGGTTATTCTATAACAAAATAACTAAATTCGTTAATCCAAATGAAATAAAAAAAGAAATGGATTTTTATACTCTTGATGAGTTTAAACAATTTATATCTTGTGAAGATAACATCAAATTTAAATGTTTATATGAAACTCTATACTATTGTGGACTTCGCAAAGGAGAAGCAAGAGCATTGACTTGGGAAGATATAGATTTTGAGAATAAAGAATTAAGAGTAAATAAAAATGTCGTTTCAATAGGTAGTGAATCATCTAAATTCTACTCTATTACAACCCCAAAGACTAAATCTAGTATAAGAAATATACCAATACCTGAAATACTCTTAAATGACCTTAAAACACTATTAGAAAGTGATAATCAATTATATGGATTTAATAATAAATGGTTCATTTTTGGTAATACTGATCCAATTACTAATTCTACAGTTAGGTGTCATAAAAATTCATTATGTAAGAAAGCAAAACTAAAGCAAATAAGAATACACGATTTTAGACATAGTTGTGCTTCCCTACTAATCAATAATGGGGCAAATATCACAATAGTTGCAAAATATCTCGGTCATACTAAAATTGATGAAACATTAAACACATATTCACATATGTATAAAAATAAACTAAATGATATTGTATCTACCATAAATAGTTTAAGTTAAACTAAATTAAACTATTCTAAATCACTTTAAACTTATTAAAAAACACCATTTTGGGTGGTTAAATGGTGGTTGAAACAAAAAATAATCATTAAAAACCCTTATAAAACAAAGTATCTCAGCCTTTCGGCTGAGATTTCAGGGGGAAATCTAAATACCAGTTCGTAATAATTTAATAATCGGTTAAAGTCTTTTATAATAAGACTTTTTCATTTTCTTAAGTTTATTAAAGTTTATAAAAATAACTTAATTTTTTACATTTAGTATCTGGTTTTGGTATCTAGAATTCTAAATTCTTATCTTTTTCCATTTGTTCATATAACTTATCAATAAAATTTCCATTGTAAAACATTTTACAAATACCCTTTTTATTTGGATTTAAATATCTTGCTTTACAACATATTTCATTTTGTTCCAAAACTTTTTTTGCTCTATTAAAAAAATTATTAATTTTCAATCCATATTTTTTCTTAAATTTTGCACACATTTCCGAATATGTAAGTGGATACATTTTTTTAAAAATCTCATCTGATAGTTCTACATTTACTTTTTTACCCTCTTGTGCATATTTCAATAATAGTGCCTCATCAGTTTCAACTTTTGTAAATCTTAGTTCTGTCTTAATACAAACATCAAAATCATCCTTAATAGCACCAGATGCAGCCATTTCTAAATAATTAATGAAATTTTTTTGTGCTATATCTAAATTTGCTGTTTCTACATTTTCATCTATTCCTGAAAAGTTAATAGGTGTAATATAAAAATTATATTTTGATAACTCAAAATTTGAAAACCACTTTTCTATTAAATGATAATAATTTTTTATTGTTGCAACACAAACAGTATATAATTTATATTTCATTAAATCATTATTACTATTTATGAAATGAATAGAATTATCTCTTATCTCAATCAACATTAAAATATTTTCAATAACATTAGATGATATCTTTTTTTGATTTTTTAATGAATTCATCAAAGAAATTATTCCTTTTGTCATTGGCTCACCAATTCTGTTTTTCTTAATATAATCTCTTTTACTAGAAGTATTATCAATGAGTTTCTTTTTTTCATATTCATAAATTGAATTAATTTTTCCTGTATCTTCAACCACTTTTGCTTTAAATAATAGTTCATAAGCATTTATTATCAAAATTGCAAAACTTTCTTCTCTATATTCAATATTAGGTTTATTATATAATTCAATTGCAAGTAACGCTGCAGACAAAGATTTTTCTAATAATCTATTTGATATTTTTTTAGACATACTTTCACTTCCTTACTACTAAAAAACGCCAATACAAAAACTTATAAATTATAAGCCTGTACTAGCGCTTCCCTTTTATATAACCATTATATCATAAATCTTTTAATTATGTTATTACATGACACTGTGACACATCATTTGTTAGTACCTCTCAAGCATTTATAGTGTCATAGTGTCATAAATTCTACTTTTATCTTTCTACTTTATATATTACATCGTATTCATCTTCAGTAGGTTCTTCCCATTTAGATTCTAGTTTTTTCATTAATCCTTCATCCAAATAGAAATCAGAACCACCATTACCATCTAAAACTCTTTGGTTTCTTTCTGTAATATTTTGTTTCCAAGTATCATCATCAACACATACATAATGTATTTCACAATCTACATCATTATTTTTATAGTATTCTTTTATTTCTTTTCTATCTTTACTTGACCAAAGTCCTCTTTCAAAAATTACATTAGCCCCTGCTTTAGCAATTTCACCAACTTTTCTAGTCAAATACTTATTCAATCTTTCAGAAAAGACATTATAAAATTCTCCTTGCTCATTATTTATTAATTCA